>JALHUR010000163.1 GCA_022867325.1 Candidatus Aminicenantota bacterium
ACGTGACCGCGGAGAAGTTGAACATGGCCCTGAACTGCGGGGCGAATGGTTTAGCGAATCTTCGGGATAGTCCGTTTTCCATTGTGTATATTCGAGGTTATGATGTCATTGTTGATACTACGGGCGATCCTGGCCTGATGGCACAGGCGTATCATCTTGTCGCTCCCGGCGGCAAGGTCATCATGGTCGGGCAACCGAAACGCGGAGAAGCACTCGTACTTCCAGATGTGGCAGACGACTTTAAGGGTAAGACGCTCATGGATAGTACTGGGGGTCATACTTCGCCCAACGAGAATATCCCGCGTTATCTCCGACTCTACAAACAGGGTTCGCTTCCCATCGATAGGCTCATCACGCATCGTTTCCCGCTCGATAGGGTTAACGAGGCGCTTGATGTTGTGCGTTCAGGCATAGCGGGGCGCATGATCTTGGAGATGGAATGACGAAGGCCAAAAGCAAGCCGTCTCGGAAGCGCGGGTTTGATATGATGGTGAAAATATCCTGGGTGAATCGATGTGGCCGAAAAAAGGTGCGCACGATTACTTCTCCCATCTCAGGTTGGACCCTAATGCCAAATGGCGACCTGATTCTACATCCCGTTAGGATGAGTTAATGACGAAGGCCGACCTGATAGCGTTCGAGCGCCGTATCGCCGCCAAGTACGATGACGGCGAATTGCCTTATCTCGTACACTTTTGCGGAGGCAACGAGGACCAGCTCATCGAGATATTCAAGGACATCAAGCCCGACGATTATGTCTTTAGCACGCACCGCAACGCCTATCATGCACTCCTGCACGGGATCCCGCCCGACGAACTTGAGGCGAAGATCATGGCGGGCCGGAGTATGTTCGTATTCGACAGGGCACGAAACTTCTTCAGCTCGTCCATCGTCGCTGCTACCCATGCCATAGCGGCCGGTGTCGCATGGGCCTTGAAGCGCAGGGGAAGCAAGAAGCGCGTCTGGTGCTTTGTCGGGGACGGCGCAGAGGATGAGGGGCACTTCTACGAGGCGGCGCGATATGTTGACGGATGGGACTTACCCTGCACGTTCATCATCGAGGACAACGACAGGAACGTCAACGCAACAAAACGGGAGCGCCGGGGCGATACTGAATACGGCTTTCTTTGGCCCTCTTGTGTCGATCGCTATTGGTATAAGCCCACCTACCCGCACGGCGGGACAGGCACACTCGGCTGGCTCCAATTCAAGCGGGAGGCCCAGGTCGTTATTCCCCCGGACAGGCAGGACTCGACCCTGCCCGAATTGCTACCCGATCCTATCAAGTACATGGACGCAGTTAAGTATTCGATGGAGATGCTCGCCCGCGAAGGTGCCATCTTCATCGGCTACAATGTGCGCTACGGATCGGCTTACGGGTCGCTCAAGAACATTCCCGAGGACCAGCGCCTTGAGACACCCCTTGCCGAGAACCTCATGGCGGGGCTCGGTATGGGCATGAGCCTCGAAGGATTCCGTCCCGTTGTGTTCTTCGAGCGCCATGAGTTCATCATGAACGCGATGGACGCCATCGTCAATACGCTTGACGTGATCGAAACGATAAGCGATGGCGAGTTTCATATGCCCGTCATCATCAAGGCCGTGGCGGGGAGCGTCAAGCCGTTCTATGCGGGCTATACGCATACCCATAATTATGCCGATGAGATAAGGCGGTTTGTCCATTTCCCCGTTTACGAGCCACAGACAGGTCCGGAAGTGCTTGCGGCCTATGCGCTGGCAAGGGAAGCCAAGGGGCCGGTCATGGTGAGCGAGATGAAGGCACTCTATTGAACGTCCTGATTACCGGCTCCTCGAATGGCCTTGGTCGATGCCTTGCGCGGAAGTTCGCCCGAGATTACGGCAAGATCATCCTGCATGGGCGCAAGGAAGCGCAGTTGACGCAATTCCGCGATCTGCTCAATGAGGACTATGGGACGCAGGCCGATATGGTCATAGGCGACATACGGGAGGAGGAAACGCTCCTCGCCCTCTATACCGCCGCCGTCCGTAACAAGATCGACGTGCTGATCAATAACGCCGGGGTTTATGTATATGGCGATCCCACCAAAACAACCCTGGCAGACATGGACAGCGTCATCACTACGAACATGATCGCGCCTATGCGCTTGACCCTGCTCGTATATCCCATCATGGTAGCCAAGGGCAAGGGGTTGATCGTTAACATCAACTCGCTTGCCGGCAAGACCCTCAACGACAAGGAAGCGGTCTATTGCGCGTCAAAGCATGGGCTACGCGGCTTCATGGGCTCGTTCAGGCATGAGGCGCGGAAGCACGGCGTAGATGTACTTGATGTTTATCTCGGCGCGATGCAGACCGAGATGATGCTCGGGCGTCCCGGCTACGATGGCATGATGGACCCGGATGAGGTTGCCGATGTCATCGCAGGGCTGTGCCGGGATAGTTATGACAGCCTGCGCGTGAATGAGATAGAGATAGGACGTTTATAGTTCATAACGCCGGGAGCGTAACAGGCGTAATACGGCCAGGGAAGAGGCGAAGGCGGGATGCGGTGCAGGCCGAATTCCGGAATAGGTCTAATCGTCATCCCTTCATCCACGCGTTTCTGGCACGATAGACTACTCGGTGAAAACCCGGACCCCGGCTCCATAGGTTATAGTCCGCCGGGATGAACGGGGAAGAAATCATTACATGATTCATGATGGCGGTCGCTCCGTCGCTATAGGTGAAATTCCTATCCCCGGGAATCCCGGCTTTGTAATCACGACGGGCGGCTATGCAAAGGGTGAACATCCCGAGATAATGTTGCCCACATTCAATCCAACATTAAAGTATGAAAACAGCATTCCCGGCACTCATAAAATGCGTAAGCGTAAGGAGAATTTACCTTGAAAAAACTCGGTCCGAAACAGGCCAGATTCGTTGAGGAATACCTTGTCGACCTCAACGCCACCCAGGCCGCTATCCGGGCTGGATATTCAAGGAAAACGGCAGAAGCCCAGGGGTCTCGCCTGTTAAGAAATGTTAAGGTTGCGGACGCCATAGCTACCGCACAGGCAAAACGATCTGAACGGCTTGAGATTACAGCTGATATGTGGCTTCGAGAACTTTGGTTGATTGGACGCTCAGATCTCAAGAATTATATGGACATTGATCCAGATACCGGTGCGATCCGAGCAAAAGGATTTGAGGAGATGCCCGAGGGGACATCCCGGGCCTTGGAGGCGATCAAAGAAAACCGAGTCATCAAAGAAGATGCAGATGGGAACAAAAGTACGGTTTATGACAAGGTTGAATTCAAACTTCATAGCAAAAATCAAGCCCTGGAAATGATTGGGAAGGCCCTTGGGTTCCTCAAAGAGAAATTTGAACACTCCGGCCCAGATGGGGGACCGATACTTATGATTATGCCGACACTTAGGGAGAAATCCGACAAGAAGTGAGTGACGATGTTCTCTACGAGGCGAATGCACGGCAATGGATCTTTCATGAAGCGCCCGAAACATACAAGCTTTATGGCGGAGCGATGGGCGGCGGAAAGACTTGGGCATTATGTGCCGAGGCCATTCGCCTGTCTCGCGATTATCCGGGGAATCGGGGTTATATCTGTCGACACGAATTAACGTCCTTCAAACGCTCTACGGGCCTAACCCTCGATCTTTTGCTGGCTCGCTCTAAGCAAATCGAACGCCATCATCTGACGGATCATTATTATTTATTTAGGAACAGTTCGGCCATTTACTACGGCGGCCTGGGTGATGATCAGGGAGCTATTGACAAACTCAAGAGCATGGAGTTGGGCTGGTTCGCCATCGACGAAGCATCGGAAACCAGCGAATCGTTCTTCCTCATGCTCAGCTCACGTCTGCGGATTCAGTTGCCGGGCATTAGATACTTTGGACTCTTGGCATCGAATCCCGATCCCGGTTGGTTAAAACAACGTTTTATCGATCAGAAGTTACCCGATCACATCTTCGTCCCCGCGTTGCCGCGAGACAACCCCCAACTACCTGAGGGATATGTTAACAGACTAACAGAACTTTTTCCCGAAGACTGGCAGGCCCGCTTTCTTGAGGGCGACTGGACGGCATTCGAGGGAACCAATAATGTCTTCCCTTTCCCGGCTATCCAGAAGGCATGCGGGAAACAACTTGAACCCGGATATCCCAAGGCACTAGGCGTTGACGTTGCGCGGTCACTCGGCGGCGATGAAAGTGTTATTGCTCTCCGCGAAGGGTCCGTTGGTAGCATTGTGGAGAAAGTGCGAACGAATGATCTCATGGCCGTCACGGGACTCGTCGTTAAGGCCAAAAGAGAGAAGGGACCCATAAAGTTCCTGAACGTTGACGCGGATGGCATGGGGAGCGGCGTCGTCGATCGCTTGAGAGAACTGGAACATGAAGTTAATGAATTTCACGGCGGCGGTAAGTCAAACGATCCCGACAGGTTCCGTAATCTCAAGGCCGAAATCTACTGGGGATTCAGGGAAAGGTTAGTTGAAGGCACCCTTTCTCTTCCCGATGACTTGGAACTCAAGGCCCAACTTACGTCATGTACGTATAGGGTGACGTCATCAGGCCAACTTGAGATTACACCGAAAGATGAAATGATAAAGAAGGGGCTCAAGAGTCCAGACAGGGCCGAGGCAATGATCTATGCGTTCGCTGATCTTGGCGGAAACGTGTATATCGGCGGCATCAAAAGAAGTGTCTATCCGGAGTAAAAAGGAATGAGCATATTCAATAAAAGCAAAATCCTTCAGGCCGAAGTCCGCGAACTCCGGGATAAGACCGCCGAACTGGGGAAACAGGTCGTCAAATACAAGGAGACCCAAGAACTTCTCGTCAAGGATATCCTCACACTTCAGGAAGTGAGTCGTGCCTATGTCGGCAACGATTACCAGACATACGACGAGGCCGTCCTGGAGATAAGCGAGAAATACTGCGGACGCGCCAAATGGGGGGTGCTCCAGACACGAAGCATCATCGACCTACGGGCGGCATTCATCCTAGGCGAAGGACTCAAAGTAACACATGCGACAGAGACCCGGGCGGAGGCTGAACGCGAACTTCAATTCGCCGAGGACTTCATGTCCTTCAACGACCTGGATGGCGAACTGGATCAGGAAATGGCTAAGGAAGCCGAGATTGAGGGCAAGATAGCCATCAGGCTTTGGCTTGATGAGGAACCTTTCCGAGACTGGGATGGAATGGTGTCGGCACGGTTTCTCTCATGGCTGACGCGCAAATATGAAGTTAAGGCTGATACGAACGATTACCTTTGGTATAAGAATCTCTCATGGAAGGCTACGGGGACAGCGCCGGCGGGGAGCCTTGAGGAACCCGATTTCGTCTATGCCAAGTTTGGGGGCCGCATCAATGCGCCGAATGAGGCGCAGCCGAAGATCGCGGCCTGTTTGACGCAGATAGATCGTCTTGATAGGGCGCTCCGAGACCTCAGGGAGATAGACCATCTGTTCGCGTCGCCGACGCCTTATTTCAAAGTTGTAAGTGTTGCCGAGGGGACGGCCATTGAGACCTATATTGAGAAAACGAATTGGAAGATCGGCAAGGCGCTTGTTACGTCTTCCGAGTTCAGCATCGTATCCGCGCCTATCACGGGCGTCGATAACCTCATAGCTGAGATCGAGCTCTGCGTCAAGATGATAAGCGGGGCGACGGGCATTCCCATTCATTATCTTGGACTCCTTGACCTTCTCAAAAACCGATCGACCGGCGAGAATATCCGTGAACTCATCATGGCATCGACGACAAGGGAGCGGCAAACATGGATCGGCGTATATGAGGAGCTATTGACCAAGGCGATGCAGATGTGGAACGCGACGTATGCCGCGCAATACTCGAAGGAAAAGCAACTTGACCCGACGCGCATCAAGGTCGATATCCCACAAGTGACGCAGGAGCACTGGGATCATATCGAGAAAGTCCTCATCCCGGCGGTTATGGCGAACATCATCAGCAAGGAACACGTCGCGGGTCAGATACCAGGTGTTGATCAGGAAAAGGAAGCTGAACTTCGCGCCGATCAAGAGGCGAAGGACGCCAAGCAGGCCAAGGAAGAGATGGCGGCGCTCAAGGAAGAGATGGACATGAAGGATGCCCGGGACGCTCAGGCGGTCAAGGCATGATGATAACCACGGCCAGACGTGTCGCGGGGCTGGAGATTATTGCGACGCCCTGCCCGAAGTGCCAGTCGGCCATGTATAAGATGACTTGCCGTTGCTCTATGCGGCGTCAAGGCTGGAACACTTGCGCCAAGTGTGTTGCGTGTGGGGAGACGATAGGACTCATGAAGAGACGAGGGAGGTAGCATGAAAAAGAATCTACAAAATGACCTGAAAGGTTGGCTCAAACATTGGTATTTAGGAGGCGGATCTGTTTATAACCGGGAAATTCTGACTCCTGATTCTAAGAAGTTTGAGAAAATCGCTTATAAGTGCATCGCGGATATTTTGAGCAATGATGATGTTATTTCTCCCGATGCCTCTCCATTGTCGTTGCCCCATAAGGTTTGAAGAGGGAGACAGAATGCCATATACCGAAATCGCAAAAGAGACGGTTGACGGGAAAGAGCGGTGGTGCTTTCGCAACAAGGAAACCGGGCGAAGGATTTGTTCGGATACCAAAGAGGGGGCGGCGGCGGCAATGAGGGCGCGATATGCTCATGCTCAGGAAATGAAATACACAGACCCATTTTTCAATATTTTTATTAAGACAGGCGAGGAGGATTAATGCTTACCACGAATACCACGAAGGTAAGGGCGAAGGAGGACGACGGCAAACGGCGCGTCATCACTACGACGAACATCAAGCCAGCCAAGGTTCGGTTTATGCAAACCGATTTCCCCGGCGTTCAGAAGCGCGAGACCAACAAGATCGATCCCAGCGCGAAGTTCAATACGACCGAACTGGATCATCTGATGAAGACCATCGGGTATAAGCCAGTGGTCAAGGCTGAACGCGCACCCGCCCCCGCGATCAAGACTCCGCAACCTAAGCCTGCCAAGAAAACCACGGTCAAGAAGCGGAAGGCGAAGTAAACCATGAAAGAAAAAGAGATTGTTATTCCCATTCGATTTCCCGTGAGTATGGGGAAAACGCGTGTGATGCTAGGCGGTGGCTTCGGTGCATCAATCTCCATGAAAACAAAATGGCCGATTGTGATGGCCTATATTTATCTTGCCTGGAAAATAATGGTGTTAGGTGCGAAGAAGGGTTTCTCCACATGAAAATTCGCGTCGCCCTACACTGCATGGCCTCCTCAGAGATTGCCGACATGATCCCCGAGGAGACCATCGCAGAGATCAAGAAGACTGACTCGAGGCCCATGTTCCGGGCCTATGTCGTAGCCCATGAAGGCGAGGCACGCGGGAACCTTGTCGGATACGGCAACATCGTCAAGAAATGGTATCGCGCCATTGTCGATAAGCTCCATGAAAAGATCGAGGCCGGACTCCAGCTCTTTCTCGGACACGGGGCGACGAATGACCAAGCAGGACGCTTGCCCATAGGCCGCGTTGTCGGCAAGACACGCAAGATCATAAACGGGTTATGGTCATCCATCGTCGCCTGCTATATCGAACCCACTCACCGCAAACTGAATCTTGACGTGGCATCCATCGAGGCGAGCATGGATCTTGATGTGGATAGCAAGGGGAACCTGATTGCGACCGATATCCAAGACGTATCGGCTATCGCTCTGGGTAACTCAGAGATCGAGACGCCGGGATTCGCCGGGGCAACGCTCCTCGGACAACTCCAGGCGTTCGCTAGGCAACGGGAAACACGCAACTACGCACTCAGCCTCAGGAAGCTGAGAAAAATAGACCGTCCCGAATAATCGGGAGCGGAAAGGAGACAAATGGAAAAAGTAACGATTGATGAGGTACGCGACCTTATCAAGGCGGACAAGATCAAGCCGTCCGATCTATTCGGAGCGGACATTTTGGCCGAGGACCCATCGGTCAAGGGGTTAATCGAGACCGAGAATCGGCGCGCCGTTGCGGGTGAGTATGCCCACAGGAAGCGCGGCGAGGAGGGTTTCGATAAGACGAAGGGAGAGCTGGAAAAACAGCTCGCCGACCTGAAAGCCGAGGCGAACACGCTTCGGATAGCAACGGCAACGGGTAAGGTCAGGCCGCTCTACGATGCTCAGAAGGTCACGCGCAAGCTCACGGAGAAGCAAGCGACCTTCATCGAGGGGCGGTTGGATAAGTTCAAGCCGACCAAGCTCGAGGACGTTGAAAAGGAGTTCAATTTCTATCTGGACTCCGAGGTCGATGAGTTCGGCAAGATTGCCAAGCTCATGGGGATTGAGGAGAAGGCTGCCGGGGGCGGCGGTGACAAGAGCGGCGGAACCGGTCCGGAAGTTACACCGGCCGGCGATGCTACCCTGAACAAGTACATCGATCCCGCAAAGAATCTCTTCATCAAACTCGCTTGACCCGTCGGGTGGCGGTAAGCCGCGCATAAACGTGCACGGAAATCTTTAATCTGAAAATCCAACCAAGGAGGCACAGGTATGCCAAATGCACTGAGAACCGCCACGCCTATGGGTGATTGGCGGTCATTCAAATTCGTCTGTGAGGACTCCGCCGGTCAGCTCGGCATCAAAGATGCCCTTGCCGCCGGAGACCCCTATCTTTATCTCATCAACGACACCGTCGGCGCACTCCTCGAATCGATCGATTACGACGAAGAGGGTGTGCTCATCTACCACGCCGAGAAGATCATGGTCACAAAGGACGAGGGCCAGGGCGAAGAGTTTGACCCCGGCGACAGGGTTTACTGGGATCCGACCACTCGGCTCGTCACGCCAACCTATAATTCCGGCTATTTCTGGATCGGCATCGCCACCGAAGCCGCCGGGATCAGCGATGAGTTCGTTGAAATTGACCTCAAGGGCGATCACGCCGAGGTTGAGGCAGTCCTTCCGTAAGGGGATACAATCATGAACAGCAAAATCTTTAATCTCAACTGGGAAAAGTTCAATTACAAGGATCCCGAACAACGGAAGAACCTCGCGGGCGCATTGCAGTATTATTGTGCGCTTCCCCACAAGTTCATTCCTGACCGATTCGCTAATGTTCAAGAGTTCATTAAAACCCACAAACAGGTTCAGGAGTTTACCTTGATGTCGGATGGCTATGTCAACGAAAAGGCCATCGATATCATTCAGAAGTTCCACCTGCTCACGGATTACGATAATGGTTACGAGCAGATTTTTGACATCCGGGACTTCAGTGGTACCAAGGCGGGAGGTTTCGATCTCGCTGCCTCAAGGTCCGGGTTGACTTTCCGGGAAGTTAAGCCTGGTGAAAAACTCAAAGTCTACCAGATGGCCGCAGCTAAGGAGCGCGTTTATTTCTGCTACTACGGCGGCGCGCTCGGCTGGCACCGTCAACTCTTTGAGGACGGCGATTGGTGGACGCTCGATGACAATGCCATCGAGTTCCGGAACAAGGCGTACAGCCACAGGGCTGGCATCTATTATGCTCTCCTGGAAGCAGCGGCTGACGCTAAGGGCTGTTGCGCCACAATCGCCGCAGATTGTGATGACTGCGACGCTGACGCCCGATCTATTGCCACCTCCATCAATTATGCTGCGATGAACATCCTGACTAACGTGGCTAATCGCGGCTATGACCTCAATCCCGCCACAACCCAATTCATCGTTCTGACCCCACTCCAACTCAGGGGACGTGTGCGCTATGCCCTTGGCCAGCGCATGCAGGCTTTCTCCGATTCCGAACGGCTCATCGACTACAACTTCAAGCAGATCACCTCGATGATGCTCACGACTACCAACCGGATTATGGTCATTCTGCCCGGCCGGACTCTCAAGATCGGCTACAGAATGGACCTCACCCTGTTCGACGATTTCGACATCCTCTCCTACACCGACACGGTCGCCGGATGGATGCGCCACGGTGGGTGCATCGGCGACATCGATCAGATCAATTGCATTACGCTCAGTGAGGAAAGCGGCTCTTGTCCAGACGCTAGTTACAATCCTCAGGTCGCCTGTGGGACGGTCCCGGGTGACACCCTAGAGGATCTCAGGGACTAGGTTCAAGAACAATTAATGCGGCAGGGGCCGGGTCGTTCTAGGCGGCTCGGCCCCGGGCCGATATCTACATGCTAACACAACGAAGTCCATCGGCAATTCGGATCATGCGTGATCGCGATGCTATCCAGGCAAGGAACCGCGCTGAAAGTGCGCGCGCCATTAATCCTGATCGCCCCGCGGCGGACGTATTACCCGATGGCGCATGGGCGGGTCAACCATGTTTTATCATCGGTGGCGGGCCATCGCTCATCGGCTTCGACTTCGAGCGCTTACGCGGGCGCGGGCGCATCATCGCCATCAATAAGGCATATCTTTATGTGCCATTTGCAGACGTGGTATTCTTCATGGACCATGCCAGCTTCTATATGTACCTCAAGCGTAACCAGTTTGGTGCGGACGCTCTAAAGGCATGGGATGATTTCAAGGGTCTCCGGATCTTCCTCAATCTCCGGGGGCGAGATGTTCCGGATGCCTATTCTATTCGAAGCATTGGGCGAGTCGGACTTCCAACGTCGCTCAAGAGCGGACTTTATCATGGCAATAATTCAGGGTTCGGGGCAATCGGTGTCGCCATCTGCGCGGGGGCTGATCCGATTTACCTGTTGGGATACGACCTCAAACATCAAGGCAATCTGACGCATTTCCACGGCGGCTATGGGCGGCGTCAACCCGAGGCCGTCATGATCTCATACAAGAAGGGGCTTACAGAGTTGGCCCATCTTGTCGCGAAGCGGGGGTGGCCAAGGATTATAAACCTGAATCCATCCTCGGCGTTGACGGCTTTTCCATTCTCGACAATTGACGAGGTTTTGAAATGAAGCACGGTAAAACCCAGGATCAAGATGAGCGGGATGAGCGTGACGTTGAGGACATGCGGAAAGATAATGCGCTCATCCCGATTCTGCCTGAGGCCAAAAAGGGGCACGGGGCGAGGGATTGGGCGCACACGCCTAAGATAATCGATCCTGGGGCATCCCAGGCCCAATGATGGCATATTTGGTGACAGTCGGCAATCATGATCACACGCCAGAATGTCCGTACTAGAGAGATTATACTCCAGCGAAGGAAACAACGGGAGGAACGCAAGGCAACCATGATCACTTCCAGGGGTGCCCGAACCAGGGAGCGCATAATTCAGATTCAGAAAATGCGGGAGAATCGGAATAGACGACCCAGGATTGTCGCTCCCGTACGCGCCCCCGTACCCCGTCGCATAACCCGACCGACCGGGATGGTGCATGACGGCCAAGATGCGTTTTGTAAAACCGCTCTGGGCTTTGGCGACAATTTCCACCAGCGATCCATATTGCGAGTACTTGCTCAACGATATCGAATGCTCTATCTACAAACGACTTGCCCGGCTATTTATTGGGATATTCCCAATGTTAAGTTTATCGATCCCGGACACGTTCGGCTTCGAACGCAGGCAAAACACATAGCCAGTTTGCCCAGAGATATGTTTTCTGCACTACCTGCAGGAACCCCTCCTCTACCCTGGCGCTATACGCCGATGCCTAACCAAAACCGAGGCATAAGTCACATGCCGAGGCAAATACAAAGCGCAGGCATTCCTCCCGATAAGTTCAATTTTTATTTCCCGGTCAAGCCGGAGTGGATCGCCGCCGCCGAAGCCGTTAAGGCCAAGTTGAACCTCAACGGCAAGCAACTCTGTCTGGTACGGGCTCCTACCCTTCGCCAAGAGTGGATGAACGTGGAGCGGTCCCCCAAAATCGAATATCTTCAACTGCTGATCGATCGATATAAAGAGATGTATTTTTATCTCGGATTCGCCGACCTGAAACCGGGAGCGGAAGATCCGGACGGCGAACTACACGGCCTTGATGTCGAATTTTATCATGGCGAGTTACCGATAACGACGCTTTTTGGCTTGATCAAAATATCGGACATGCTTATTTCCGGCCCGGGGCTCCCGCCAATAGTAGCAATCGCGGAGCGGGCTAAATGTTTCGTCATTATGGGCGGTTCGTCTTCGCCTGAATGTAATTACGATCCCTGCATGGGATTGATGAATTTTTCTTATGTTGCACGCGAACCATTTGACCTATACAAGAAGGACATTCCCGAGGCCCGGATCATCGAGCGATTTGAAGAGTTACGACTTCGTCCACTGGATAAGAGTCACGAAGAACTGACTGAGAGCCTTTTTATCCGAGGGACCGCCGGGTTCGGCGACAACTTGGGCTTACGACTTGTCGTCCGTTATCTGGCCAAGCGTCACAAGACGATCTATCTCAAGACGACCATTCCCGAACTCTATTGGGATATCCCGAATGTCAGGTTCGTGTTTCCGGAAGATGGGGGCTTCTATGGCGGGCGATCGTGGGCGAGACATATCGCACGATTGCCGCGATCGATGTTCGTCGATCCGCCCATAGGCATCAAGGAAACGCGGCGGCATTATGGCCTTATATATTCCGACGAAGGGCGGAGAGGGGTCATGTGCTTCGACGTGGACGATAACGGAACGCCCCACCAGGTAGCCCGGCCAGAGAAGCCGCTTAATATCTTTGAGGACATTCGACAGGTGGTTGGGATCCCCCGCGAGGAATTCGATTTCTCCTTTCCCGTTAAGCCTGAATGGGTGGCGGCTGCCAGGGATGCCGTAGTGCCGTTTGAATTCAAGGGAAAGAAACTGTGCGTTATCATTCCCCCCACCATCCGGAAGGACTGGGAAAGCACATCGAGAAACCCGCGACTGGAATACTTCCAGCTCCTGATTGATCGTTATAGAGACGAGTATTTCTTCCTAAGCGTTGCCGACCTTGAGGATAAACAGGAATGGCTTATCGGCGAACTACGCGGCATTGACGCCCAATATCATCATGCCGAATTGTCTATATCGACACTGTTTGGACTTTTGAAGATTGCGGACATGGTTATTACTCCTCCGAATTTTGGGATACTTTTCGGCATTGCAACGCGGGCTAAGACGTTTTGCATCTTCGGCGGATGCGCCGGTCCGGCGGTCATGTGCGATGCCGCAATGGGCCTAGATAACTTCGGCTATGTTGCCCCGGAACCCTTTTGCCAATGTTGGCAACGGTGGCATGATTGCAATAAAGACATCCCCGAAGAGCGGCTTATCGGAGCATTCGAGGAACTTCGCCAGCGACCACTGAGACTATTCCCATGAACGGCAGGATCGGGATCGGATTCTCCGAGGGCAATCGGGCAATCTATAACAAGGCCACTTTCCTCAGACTCCGGGAACGGGACGATTCCGAGATGGGGAGGGAGATCAATGAGTTCCGGGTCGAATTGGTCAATAAGTATGTGCCGCCGGAACGACGAGTATTGGACATTGGGCCGGGTGCATTGACCTTCATGAAGGCGCGGGGGAACTGCCTGGCCTTCGATATCAATCCCCATGCTGTTGCCATACTGAAACGGAAAAACGAATGGTTCGATGCATACAGCGATTCGTTCTCTGTTAAGGGGATCGCCGGGGTCACTTTCTTCGACAGCCTTGAGCATATCACCAATCCGGCGATCATCCTGAACCGTATCGGGGGCCAGCACATCATTATCTCGCTCCCGATTTTCTGGAACCGGAAACAATGCATGAACAGCAAACATTTCAAGCCAGGAGAGCATCTTTGGTATTTCACGCATCGGTCATTTCTTCGATACATGACCGGACTTGGCTTTGAGATGTTGGAAGAGCGTAACGATGAAACCCGGATGGGCCGGGAGAGCATCAAGACGTTTGTTTTTCAACGGATATAAAATTTTAGGAGGATAACATGGCGGCTTACAAACTCGTTCCCGATGCCATCATCGTTGCGATGCTCGGGCAAATCTCGGCGGCTACGCGCCTCTACATCTGCTCGGACGGCGTTGTGGATTTCGAGGACGCCTCGGCAACCAACATGCTCGCGGAGCACACGATTGCGGCGGGTGATTTCTCGACCGCTGCTGGCGATGGTACGGGCCAAAAGCTCATCCTCGCGGCTCAGAACGGCTTTGCCGTAACGAATCCCGGAACGGCCGTGATGTACGTTCTGGCGATCTTCGCCACGTCCACCATCGTCCTCGTTGGAACGCTGACCTCGCAAGCCCTCTCGGCTGGCAACTTGGTCAACTTCCCCGCGACCGATGTTCTTGAAATCGGAGACGTGACCTGACCTTAGCGGATTGATTCATGGCCCAGTATATCTATCCTAACGAGGATGTTGACAACGGCGGGGCTTGGACTCTGTCTGCCGGGGCTACGCTCGAAGGGGTGATGGACGAAGGCGTAAACTACGACGATGCCGACTATGCCATCTCGCCCAAGTCGGCGGCGGGCAAGGCATTCACGATTGGCCTCGATAACCCGACCGATCCCGGCGTCCACACGGACCACGTCGTAAGAATCAGGGCCAAAAGCACTGGAACAGGGACATTAAAATTCGAGCTTTTACAGACGGCGACCGTCATTCACGATTCGGGCAATCAAACGCTCGGGACATCGCTCGCAGAGTTCAACTTCACGCTCTCCGAGGCCGAGGCCGCTAATATTACTGATTACACGGCGTTGCGCGTCCGCGTGACGGCGGTCGCGACGGGGACGAATAAATACCAATGGGTCTCGTGGATTAAGGTTGACATCCCCGATGTCACTTGGCAACTTGCCACGGCACAGGGCGCACAGGCTCAAGCCTCTGACGCGCCCGCGCTCACGGTGGTCAAGGTTCTCGCCGCGGCGCAGGGGAACCAAGCGCAGGTTTCGGACACCCCTACGCTCACAGGCACGAATATCCTGGCGACCGCGCAGGGGGCACAGGCTCAGTCAAGCGACTCCCCCGCGCTTGTAGTGACGAAGGTTCTGGCCGCCTCCGAAGGGGCGCAGGGCCAGGCATCAGATACCCCGACGATTACAGAAGAAGCCGGGGCAACCGAACTCGCGCCAGCTGGGGGCGCACAAGCGCAGGCTAGCGATACTCCCGATCTCGCGGTCATCCGCGTCCTTGAAGCGAACGAAGGGGCGCAGGCCGAAGTGTCCGAGACGCCAGCCATCACAGTAATTCGCGTTCTGGCGATTAACGAGGGAGCGCAGGCCAACGTCTCGGATGTGCCGACGCTTACGGTCGTCATACCTATCGTCCCGTCTGAGGGGGCGCAAACCGAGATATCCGACGCGCCCGTCCTTACTCAGGTTCAAGTCCTCACCGTCGCAGAGGGAGTGCAAGCTCAGGCGTCAGATGTGCCAGCACTTGCCGTTACTAAAGTCCTCGAGGTCGCGGAAGGCACCCAGGCCCAAGTCTCGGACAGTCCCGCCCTAGTTCGCACGTGCGTCTTGGAGACCGCAGAGGGAGCGCAAGCGGAGGTGTCCGATTCTCCGGCGCTCATTCAGACTTGCGTTCTAGTTACGGATGAGGGTGAGCAGGCCCAAGTTTCGGATGAGACGGCGGTCGTCGGGGTCATCGGACTTGCAATACAGGAAGGCATACAGGCACAGGTGTCCGATGTTCCGGCCCTGACCCAGCTTCACAAGCTCACGGCCCACGAGGGCGCACAGGCGCAGGGATCAGATCAGGCGACGCTCTCGGGTATCCCCATAGACCTCGCACCGGCCGCAGGCTCACAGGGCCAGTTCTCAACTGAGGCGACAATCGACCGGATCATCGTCCTCATGGCTAATGAGGGGGCGCAAACACAACTTTCTGATGTAGCACTACTCGATCTGAGCATTTGGCTGGCGATTCAGGAAGGGCATCAGGCGCAAATATCGGACAAACCGAAACTGACCCAACTGCATAAATTGACTTCGCTCGAATGTTGGCAGGTGGTTCATTCGGATAATGCCGAGATCACAACGGGAGATTATGTCAAATCCTCCGTCGATCCAAGGTTCTGGGCCTCGAAACACAGACGGAAAAGGGATCGAGTTTATAGAACATCGTCCAAAAGACCGGGTTGTAAACAAGAGGTTGGATGAGGAGGTTTAAATGAGCATAGGTTGGTTTGTCGATCTTACCGACGCCGAAGATTACTTCGACCTTGAACGCCTAGAGACCGAATGCTGGGACGACCTTATCGAGGACACGGCAATCCACCAAGAACAGAAGGCTATCCTCACGGCTTACAACCGCCTCTATTATGATCCGCGCTGGGCACTCCCGACATACGCCGAGGCGACAGCCGCTGAACTCGTCATACTCAGAATTGCCAACGCCGAGGAAGCCTATTATCTGGCTTGCCATCTATCCGATGAAGATCGACGCAAAGGACTCCAGGCCCAAGGGGTTATCAAAGCGGGGATAGTCAAAGAAGACTACTCCGAGGGCATGTTGATGGCATTGCCCGTCCCGCCTGCTGTCATAGCACTTCTCGCACCTTGGGCTGTCGAGGGGCCGTATATCGGCACGGCAAACCTAGCCCGCGACGAAGAGGAGTCCGTGAAAACCAAGGTGAGCAACTTCTAAGGCGTCTGCATGAAGTTCATGGACCTTCAACGGATATACGGCGCGGCCGGCCATGAACTACGGACACTCCTGCTCTCGATAGACCTTTCGACCTTCGATGGTGCAAAGGCTGAGGAGATAAAGCACAAGGCCAAGCGCATTGTAACCTACCTCAACGGCGTATCTGGACGATGGACGCGGCAGACGACCAAGGTTGCCTATGAGAAGGCTGCCGAGAAGGCCAAGGCTCAACTTTGGAAGCTGGGGCGACGTATCCCTCGCGGCATCATGCCTGCGCGCTCAGGTCCGGGCGTAGTTGAGGCAACCGCTGACACCGCGCTCCTCAAGGCGACGGGTTCGATCATGCGGACGGTCGAGCAATTCGTCTCTGCCGCGCTCATGGGCACAGTCGTAGCCAAGGGCATCATCGGGGCCGTGCAGGAGTTCGATTACGAGGACGTGGAGGCTGAAATTGCAGACCTGGCCGCTCGGGCCGTGAAGCAGGAACTTTCGAGCGGCACCTTGAAAAAGCAAATCATGGATCGCTTGCGGCAACTGGTAGGTGATGAGAATTTCATCCAGATCGGCGAGCGTATGTATAACCTCGGGGCGTATGCGCGGATGGTTGCCCGGACAACGATCAGGGAGGCACAGACCCAAGCGACGCTCGACCTATGCGCTCGCTATGAAAACGATCTCGTCGAGGTTTCATATCACGGGACGGATTGCGATATCTGCCTGGAATATGAAGGGAACACCTACTCATTATCTGGGAACGATCCGAATTTCCCAATACTCGATGAACAACCTCCATTCCATCCAAATTGTAAACACGATATTTTGCCGACTTCCGAAGCCGAAATCCGCGTCAGGGAGCGTGAGGGATGATAAACGCCTATCTGGTTGACCACATTATGGTCGTCAAATCGAATGGAAATGACCAATGGGGCGAACCGAATCCGACGACGAATGTTGCAACGAAGGGTTACGTCGAATGGAAGACGAACCTTGTCCGCAACCTTGCGGGTGAAGAGATCGTCTCGCCAATCCACGTTTATCTCCACATGAGAAAGACCGACAACGCACTCGGGCGCGCACTCGTCCACGCGGACAGGATTATTGTTGATGGCACGGAACGAAACATCATCGCTATCCATGAGCCGAAGGCGTTCTCGCGTCCGCATTATGAAATCTTCTTGAGCCAAGCCGCATTGAAATACATAAGGTGAAAACATGGGCATGACCATCGACATGAGCGACTTCGAGAAAGGGTTCAAAAAGCTCGTGGACCAAGCCGCCCCAGAGGAACTTGCGAAGGGCATGTTTACCGCCGGGAATGCACTCCTCAAAGACGCCATCTATGAGCAACCGTATGTTCCGTTCAAGGAAGGCCATCTCCGAGGGGCCGGGCGAGTCGATCCTTCCCAGGTAACAAAAGACTCCGTCGAGACGGCGGTGGGTTTCAATATTGCATATGCCGCCCGTTGGCATGAACTCTCGCCAGCCGAGGATGCCCGCATAAGCTGGACGCTTCCCGGATCGGGTCGCAAATATCTTGAATCCAAGATGGCCAGGAACGCCAAGCGCTATCTCGATATCGTCGGCGAATACCTGAAATCACTACTCGGGGGATGACATGATGTTCCGTGAAATCGTAACGTTCATCGATAACCATACGCCGTTCAATCTTAGCGATGGCACGCTCCAAGCCGGACACCGGTTGGCCACCGCGCCGGACAGGTGCGTTCTTATAGCGGAGTCGGCCGGTGGGGCGACGGTTCCCGAGTTGCCCGACCGCGCCGACTTCCTCATCCAGGCATTGAGTCGTGGGAAGACTTACTACAACGCTAGAGATGACGCATGGACGGTCTATACGGCACTCCACGGAACAGCAGGTTGGAACATGCCGACACTCGCCGGGAGTGGCGATGATTATATTGCCTGGACGGTTGATGCAATAGCTATCCCTCAATACATAGGCCAGGATTCGGATGGCAGGTTCGAATTTAGTGTAAATTTTATTTTCCGAATGGCACAGGCGTCATGCGGGGCTGGGCCCAGCGGACCCTAACCAGAATATATCAGGCATAGGAGGCAAAAATGCCAGCTTTACAAATCAAGGACATGGGCCCATGCGAAATTGTATGGGGCTATGGGGAGTCCGGAGCGATCACCCTGGGGCCGTTCCTAGGAGCAACGACCTATAAGGGTGAGACGTCCGTCGTGGACATCCAGGAGGAGGGGTACGGTGAGGCAGCTGTCGATGCCATCACGACGGGGACGGTAGCGACGCTCGAACTCAGGATGACGCGCTCGACGCTCGATCAATTGGACGAAGTGTTCAATCCCGTCTTGACAGGGATTGTGACCGATTCTCGCGGTGATTATATGGTGATGAGAAACAATATCACGTGCGAGATGTATGCTGTGGCACGTTCGGTTGTCATCAAGCCGATTTGTGACAACGTGGTCTCGGTAGACCCACTCGAATGGACCGAAATCTACAAGGCGTTCCCCGTTCCTGGCTGGGAACTGACATGGGATCGTGCGACTCAGCGTGTGTTCCCGATCACATTCAAAATCTTCGTGAATCAAGATTCTCCTGGTGAAATAGGTGCTTTCGGCACGATGGGTATGGACCCCGATTCCACGGAACTGGGTCTCTAAGGGGGTATCGTGACTACTGTTCTTGAAATCGATACCACGAAGAGTCTCTATAAACCCATAGAGATCAAGATCGACGGCGAGACGTTCCGAGTCAGGACGGTTACGCAGGGGATACTGGAGGAGGTTCAACGTTTCTCCGAAGACGCCAAATTAGGGTCTGCGGTGGCTATCCGTCACATGCTCGAATTGGTTCTTGACGGACCGAATGAACTTCTGTTGAAACTTACCATCCCGCAGATCGTAGAAGTCGTCGAAACCGCCATCGGAAAGGCCGTTGCACCGAAGGGGAAGGAAAAAAACGGGCGCAGGCCCGGGCTCAAGAAATAGCCCTCATTGCCGGAGAGTTTCCGGGTCTGTTCACATTCGCGGATTTCCTAGAGATGGACGTAAGGGACTTCTCTGCATGGGCGACAGAGGCCACGCGGAGGATGCTCCGAAGACGGTGGGAAATGTATGGCGCATCACTCCTGCCGTATCAAAAAGAGAACGTCATGCGGAGATCGATTGATGACTTGAGTATGCAGATGTACGAACTTGACCACGGAGAAACTATCGAGAAAACCGAGGCATTGGCGAAACAGAGACTTGAGAAAATGAAAGAACGTCGGAGAGGTGTGAAATGACCACGGGCGGCGGATTCATAGCCGGATCGATCATCGGCAAGATGGTCTTGGATATGACTGGATGGAAGCAGTCTATCGCGACGGTCGATAAGGACGGAAAGGCCCTCGGGTCCAAATTCGACGCACTTGGACAGAAGTTCCAGGATGTCGGGACCAAGATGACCGTCGTCGGTGCGGCGGTCGTTGCCAGTCTCAGCGCGATGATTATTAAGTCTGCTAAGTATGGCGACGAGATGGTCGAGATTGCCCAGAAAGTTGGCATCAATGTTACGGTTCTGAGTTCATACAAACTCGCCGCCGATAAGACGGGCATGTCCATTGATGGTCTCGCAAGGGGCCTAAAGTTCCTGTCGATGAATATGGTCGAGGCGAGTAAGGGGACGGGCGATGGCGCGGACATTTTCAAAGAACTCGGCATCTCCGTCACCGATGCATCCGGTAAGCTCCGTGATACCGATGTGGTTCTCGGCGAGGTCGCAACGGCATTTGCCGGAATGGAAGGCGGGGCCGAAAAGACGACTCTCGCCGTCAAACTGTTTGGACGGGCCGGAATGGATATGATTCCATTCTTAAATCTCGGTGCAGATGGCCTAACGAGAGAACGCACAGAGGCTGAACGTCTGGGACTTGTCCTATCTGGACCCGCCGCCAAGGCACAGAACGAATTCAACGATCAATTAGATGCCCTGAAAGATGCCACGCTGGGGGCCAGCATGGCTATCGGATCGGCGCTCATTCCTGCCGCTCAAGCGGTGGTAAAACACTTGATTGATGTTGCCGCCGCCGTCGTTGCGTGGACGAAAGAAAACCCCGCGTTAACGCAAGGAATTGGCACAATAGCATTGGCCGCGGGTGCCCTATTATCCCTCTTGGGGCCGCTCACCATTGCCATTGGGGCCGTCCTGAAAAACATAGTCTATCTCAGGGCGGCTGCATCTAAGGCTATCGTTTTTACGGTTGTACTTGCTGGAGCGGCAGTCTTGATAAAGGCCATGTCGGATTTCAAATATGAATTCGACAACATGAATGCCGCCATGAAGCAAGCCGGGTCTTCGGGTTTCGAAAGATTCCTTGAGAGTATCAAT
>JALHUR010000164.1 GCA_022867325.1 Candidatus Aminicenantota bacterium
AAGGACTGCGACGCCCTGCTCCAGGGCCATTTCAAACTGACCTCGGGCAAACACTCCGAATGGTATTTCGAAAAAATCCGGCTGATCGAAAAGCCGGCCGCCCTGGAAAAGATCGTCGACATGCTCGCCGAGCGGATCAAGTCCGACGGCATCGATTTCGACTACGTGGTGGGTCCGGCCTACGGCGCCATCGCCATCGGGTTCCTGGCCGCCCTCAAGCTCGGCAAGAAATTCGCCTTCACCCAGCGGGTCGACGAGAAGATGTCCCTCCGCTCCGGGTTCGCCGGAATCGACGGCGTCCGGGCCGTCATCGTCGAGGACATCCTGACGACGGGCGGCTCGATCCAGGAAACCGTGGATTGCCTTAAAGCCCACAACGTCCCGGTGGCCGGGATCTACTGCCTGGTCGACCGGAGCGGCGGAGGCGTCCTGATCGAAGGCAAGCCGGTCGGGAGCCTGTTGGCCCTCAAGGTCGAAGCCTTCGAGCCCGACGCCTGCCCCTTGTGCAAGGCCTGCCGTCCCTTGACCAAGCCCGGGGCTTCGGACAAGAAAACTTGACCGGCGCGGCGGCTCAGAGGATCCGGACCGGAAGCGACGTCTCGATCCAGGCCGCTCCGGACGCGTCGGTCCAGCGGAGGCCGAGGCCGTAGTCGCCGGGCCCCGCGGTTTCCAGGCCCAGTTCGTAGAGGACGTTCCAGATCCCGGTCTTTTTGTTCCACTCCTCGTAGATAAGAGCGGCCGGGATGCCTCCCGATTGTCCCGCTCCGGCCCGCGTCAGGACGGCGCCCAGTCCCGTTTTTTCGGGCTTCGACGCCGAATAGATCTGGACGAGCAGGGCGGCCCGCCGGCCGCGCTGAACGTGGGCAACAGCCATCGGGAAGAACTTGTAGCCCGGCACGTCGAGCGTTCCGTCTTCGCTCGCGATCGTGAAGGGAAGGCCCATAACCTTGTCGGTCTTGAGAAGGTTCCCGACGACCTTTGTCAGGAGCTTGCCGGCCGTCTCCGCCTTGAGCTCCGGAACTTCGACGAACCGCTCCACGGTTCCCATCTCGTCCAGCCCCCGGTTGTAGAGCGCGAGCGTCGCCCGGTAAGACTGGGGCTTGAACGCGGTCTCCTGGGACGCGCAACTCCAGCCGAAATATTCGGCGTTCCGTATCCTCTGGAGGAAATTCGGGGTCAGGACCAGGGGGATGGCGACATCGGTCAAGAATCCGGAATCCCCGGACGGATCGTCGAGCGTGATCTTGAACTTGAGGCTGACCGGTTTGTCCCCGGCGTCGTTCCCGCCCAGGATCTTCCGGACCGGGAGGGCCGTCTGGATCCAGAGAAGGTACTTGTTCCCGCCCCGGGCGAAGGGAATAATCTGGGCTTCGAAGGGAATGTCCTTGAAGAGCGCCGGGTTGTAGGCGGCCGAGGCGAAGACGAGCGATTCCTTCTGATCATCCGTGTAATCCAGGAAGCCCTGGCGGAAGCGAATGTCGATCCCGGACCTGAGGACCTTGACCTCGATCGCGTGGTATTTCCCGTCGGCTTTCTTCCGCTTCGGCGTGTAGCTCAGCTCGTAGTACTGGGTGAAGTCGCGCTCGATGACCTTGGCGAATTCCTCGAACTTGCTCCCTCCCAGGAACGAGGCGCCGCCCGTGTCGCCGGACAGGGCCTGGAGGCTGGCCAGCTCGCTCCTCTTGAGCTCCGCCATTTCGTCGGGACGCTTGACGCCCGCCATGGCCACGCTGCTTCTCCCGATCGCCCGCGGAAAATTATCGTAAGCCATGTCGCCCAGGACATAGCGGAGGTAGTTGTCGGGGTCCAGGGAGTAGAAGCTGATGTTGTGGGAGTTCGCGAACCGGACGAGGTCGTCGAAGATTTCCGAGCCCGTCCGGTATCCCTTCTTGCCGAGGACCTTGAAGGGATCCTGGACCTTGGCCGCCGCGACCTGGGATTGGACGGCCGTGGAATCCGTGATGCCCGCGCCCTCGAAAAACCGGATGAAGGAGAGCGAGGGGATGCCGCCGCTGACGAAAAAAAGCGATTTGCGGCCCTCGAAATCCTTGACGATGTTCATGACGCCGAGAAGACCGTTGATGGTCTTTTCGAAGCGCCGCCTCGACTCGGCCTCGAAGGCGGCCTGGCTGGACTGTTGATAGGTCGAGACGGAGACTCCCGACTCGCCCAGCAGCTCCCGTCCCGCCTCGGGCCGGTCCAGAATGCCGGGAACGACCAGGCTGTCGCCGGCTTTCTCGACCCAAATGCTCCCGGTCGCCTTGTCGACGGCCTGGGCGACCAGGGTCCTGTCCCGGGTCAGGGACTGAAGGAGTTTCATCCGGCCGTTCTCGGCGAGCTCGAAGACCATGATCTCCTGGCCGATCTCGAGAAGCGTGAGGAGCTTGGCCAGGATTTCCGGCTTGCTCCGGTTGAGCATGCGCTGGATGGTGTTGATGGAGTCGAAGACGACGATGAAGCGGCTGTCCCGGGGCGGGGCCGGAGTCGGCTGGATCGCCGGCGCGGCGGGCGAGGGAACAGCCGCGGGCGCGGGAACGGCCGCCGGCTCCGCCCCGCTCCGCTTGAGGCGGACGAGATCGGCCGAGGCGAGGTCCATCTTCTTCCCGTCCTCGAAGATCTCGAAATCGGCCTTCCCGAGGTCCGTCACGAACTGCCCGTCGCGGCCGATTGCGACCAGGTCGACCAGGACGAGCCGGACCGTGACCTCGTGCCGTTCGTCGGGCTGACGGGCATTCGTCTGTCCCCAGCCGCCGAAGGACAACGCCAGGATGCCGGCCCCAACAGCCAAGACGCCTATCCGAAATTTTGGATTTTTGAACATGATCATCACCTCTCTAAAGAAACATAACTCAAAGCCCTGTTCGATTCAACTCTCGAAACAAGTCGAAAGCGACGGCTGGAACGAACCTCTCCCGTGAAAAAAGATGTTTTTCTTATCTGGAATCAATTGCAAGTATCCCCCCCCCAAAAAAACGAAAAGGCCGGAAACACTTAAGTCCCGGCCCGCTTTCCACAAACAGAATTTCGAGAAAGGGTGAAGCGCGCCGTCTCAGCGCTCGTCGGGGCCGATGTCGGGGGCGGCGCCTTTTACGCGCTTCTCCCCCTCGAAGTCGATCAGCGGAATACCCTTGTTAATCCCTACATTGATGAGGGGAGACGAACTTGATAGGTGGTAATTGAAGCTGCCCGGAGCCACGAAGCCGGGATTGACGTTGAGCCTCCCCGTTCCAATCTTGCAGGTAGCGCCGTATCCGGCTAACGCCCTATCCAAATCGGAGTGGTCGACATTGAAGCCGATGCTTCCCCAAAGATTGATATCCTCTTGCGCGTTCCCCCAGAGGATGCTGTTGAAAATATGGGCATTCAGGACGCCGCCAGCGGACGTCCAGGAATCGATTCCGTATCCGTTGTCCCCGCTGCCGTTCTTGTTGCCGTAAATCGCGGTATTGATGATCCTCCAGCGGGCCTTCGTCGAACCGGTGACTTGGGCTTTGATTCCGCTCGCCGTATTGCCGGCAATCACAGTGTTGGCGATAGTCCGATCAGAAAGGCTGTCAATCCAATTGTTGAACCCAAGGACGGAGCCTAGGGCATACGTGCTCCCGCTCTGAAGAATAAAACAATTAAAGATGCTGACCTTCATGAAGGCCGAGTTCTGGGCCAGGAAGTTCACGGCCCCAAAATCCCCTTTGCCCCGGACGATTTTGAGTCCGTCCAGGATGATCCCGTTCGTGCCGGAGGAGTAGCTGAAGTAGAGAACCTCATCCTTGTTGGCGCCGTCGAGCGTCACCGGGTAAAGCTTCAGGTCCCTCTTCAGAAAATCCGTGCTCCAGCCGCCCTGGATCATGACGGTCTTGGGATTAAACGTCATGTAGTTGACCTTGTAGGTCCCCTTGGCGACGCGGATGACGCTCCCCGACTCGCAGTCGTCCAGGGCATCGGCCAGGCTTGTATAATCCGCAGCGGAGGACGTTCCTACGGTCACAACCGGAGGGGATGAGGCGCTCTTGGGATTGCTGCCGAGCTGATACTCGAACAGGTTCACGACATTATCGTTATCGGCGTCGAGCCAGGCGTCGTTCGGATTGGAAGAGCTGAATCCTTTGGCCTTCTCCCAGGAATCCGCCATTCCGTCGTCGTCTTTGTCCGCGGGCAGCGAAGCAGCCGATATGCGCCGCACGCTTTCGGACGGCGTCCGTCCTGGCCGGCTCGCTAAAGCCTGATATTTCATCATTCTCTCGATATCGCGTTTTTTTAGAATATCGAAGGATGACGCGCGTTTCTTCGCAGCGGCGCCCGGCGCCAAGCCGAACCCCGCGGCCGCGCAAGCGATGAGAATTAAGCCGAGCCCAAAGATGATTTTCCTTCTCGTCTTGAGGATTATGTTCCTCCCTCCTTTTGTGGAAATCAATCGACCAAAAATCAAATAGAGATGAAATATAAACAGATTGCCCGATATTGTCAAATCAGGGCCGCACTCAGTCCTCGATCCCCATCCGCCGGAGCAGCGCCCTGAAACGGGGGTCGGAACGGAGCGGGGCGGGGCGAACCGGGGTTCGACGAAAAGATCAGCCGCCGAGCGCCTTAAGGTTCGACTCGACAAGCTCGACTTGGGCGGTCATCTCTTCGAGCCGCCGCCTCTCCTTCTCGACGACATCGGCCGGCGCCCGCTCGACGAAGCCCGGGTTGCCCAGCCTCGCCTCCGTCTTGCGGACGTCCTCGAGAAGCTTGACGCGCTGGGCCGAAAGCCTCTCCCGTTCTTTACCGGGATCGATAAACCCGGCCAGGTAGATTTCCGCTCCGGCCAGGACCTGGGCGGCGGCCGTCGCGGGCTTCTCGAGATCGGCGCCCACCCGGAGAGAAGCGAGCCCGCCGAGGTGGACGACCAGGGATTCCATGCGCCGCAGGATATCCGCATTCCGGCCGCCGGCCTTGACCAGGGCCTCGAGCTTCCGGCCGGGCGGAAGACCGTGTCTGGAGCGGAGGTCGCGGATCCCGCGGACCGCATCCTGGAAGAATTGCATGTCCGCCTCGACGGCCTCGTCGAGCCATTCGGTCCGCGGTTCGGGCCAGGCCGCCCTGATCAGAAGCTCGGAGCTCGGCAGGGGACGGTCGAGCCCGCGGACCGGACATTGGGCGTTGAGCTTGTCCCAGAGGACTTCGGTGATGAACGGGACGAAGGGATGGAAGAGGCGGAGGACCTGGTCCAGGGCCAGCGCCAGCACGGCGCGGGCCGCGGGCGCGGCGGCTTCGTCCTTGAGCCGGGGCTTGATGATCTCCAGGTACCAGTCGCAGAGCTCGCCCCAGAAGAAGTCGCGGGCCGCCCCGATCGCCGCCGAAGGATTATAGGCGCGGAGCTCGCCGGTCACCCGGTCGATGACCCGGGTCAGCCGCGACAGGATCCAGCGGTCCTCGGCCGCGAGCCCGGCCGGCTGCAGGGGCTCGAACCGGTGTTCGCCCAGGTTCATCAGGGCGAAGCGGGCCGCGTTCCAGAGCTTGGTGCAGAAGGCGCGGCCGGTCTCGAACCGTTCGCTGATGATCTTGGCGACGGGAAGGTCAGGCATGGTCCCCAGGACGTCGAACTCCTTCCCGACCTTGGGGTCCAGGTAGGTAAAGATGGTCCGGCCGTGCTTGGCCGTGGACAGGTCGACCAGCTCTCCCGTGAACGGAGAGACGGCCTGGACCGGGAGCCGGATGTCCTGGGTCCCGGTCTGCATGTCGCACAGGACGTAGCGCATGGCGTCCGTCCCGTAGCGTTCGATGATGTCCTCGGGGTCGATGCCGTTGCCCTTGCTCTTGCTCATCCTCTCGCCTTTCCCGTCCTGGATGTTGGCGTGGATGAAGCAGTCGGTGAACGGCAAGTCGCCCAGGAGGTACAGCCCCATGATCATCATCCGGGCGACCCAGAGGGTGATGATGTCGCGGGCCGTCACCAGGCAGGAGCCGGGATAGTAGTAAGCCAGGGCGTCCGGCCGGCCCTCGACCGCGCCGAGCGGCCGCGGTCCCGGATCGAGGGCGGCCGTCTCCGGATCGGGCCAGCCGAGCGTGCTGAACGGCCAGAGGGCGGAGCTGAACCAGGTGTCAAGGACATCGGGATCCCGGGCCAGGCCGGCCGCCTCGAGGGCGGGGGTGAGTTTTTTCTCGGCCGCCTCGTCGAGGAGGGACACGAGGAGGCTGTAGCGGGATTTGGCGTCGAGCGAGCGGGTTTTCCCGACATCGTAGGAGCGGCCATCGGCGTCGGCGATCCGAACCGCCATCCGCGCGGAGTCCGCCTTGGGGAGGGCGGCGACGACGGCCGCGATCTCGGCGCCGCCGAATTCGGCGTGCCAGATCGGGATGCGGTGGCCCCACCAGAGCTGGCGGCTGATGCACCAGTCGCGTTTCTCGGCCAGCCAGGACCGATAGGTCCCGCCGTAGCGTTTGTGGTCGGGGGCGAAGGTCAGGCGCAGCCCGCTGGGGGAAGCCCAGTTCTCGCGGATGCCGTCGATGGCCGCCCGGGCCAATCCGGCGGCCCGAAACTCCTTGCCCGTCCCACGGCCGCAGAGGATGCCGCCTTCGACATCCCCCATCTTGACGAACCATTGCTTGGAGAGATAAGGCTCGATCGGCGTCTTGGACCGGTCGGAATGCCCGATTTCAATTTCGCGGTCCTTGACGGACTCGAGGAGGCCTCGCGTCTTGAGGTCGGAGACGACCTTCTTCCGCGCCTCGAAGCGGTCCTGGCCGGCGTAGGGGCCGGCGGCGGCGTTGAGGCTGCCGTCGTGGTTGAGGATATTGACGATCCCGATCCGCTCGCGGTGCCGGGACCAGACGCCGTAATCGTTCGGGTCGTGGCCGGGCGTGATCTTGACGCAGCCCGTGCCCAGGGCCGGGTCGGCCCAGGCGTCGAGGATGAGGGGGATCTCGCGGTCGAGAAGCGGGAGCAGGACCTTGCGGCCCCGCGCGGCCATATCGCGGAGCCGGATCAGGACCGGAAGGACCTCGGCCTTGCGGATTTCGATCCGTTCGAGCTCGGCCTCGATTTCGCCCCTCTCTTTCTTGGGGGCGGCGGCGAGCTTCTCCCTGAGAAGACCGGCCTGTCGCTCGAACTCGCCGGCAGGGTCGGGATGGACGGCGACGGCCGTGTCCCCGAGCATCGTTTCGGGCCGGGTCGTGGCCACGACGACGAAGGCCGGCTCGCCCGGGCCGGGATCGAGGACGGGATACTTGATATGCCAGAAGTGACCCTGGACCTTCTCGTAGACGATTTCGTCGTCGGAGACGGCCGTCTGGAGTTGGCAGTCCCAGTTGACCAGGCGGTTGCCCCGGTAGATGAGGCCGTCGCGGAAGAGGCGGAAGAACGCCTCGCGGACGGCCCGGCCGCAAACCGGGTCCATGGTGAAGCGCTGCCGCTTCCAATCGCAGGAACAGCCCATGCTCTGCTGCTGGCGGATGATCCTCTGCTGGTACTCGTCCTTCCAGGCCCAGATCCGGGCGCCCAGCCCTTCCCGGCCCAGGTCGTGGCGCGTCTTGCCCTCGAGCTCGAACAGGCGTTTTTCGACGACGGCCTGGGTCGCGATCCCGGCGTGGTCGGTCCCCGCCATCCAGAGCGTGTTCTCGCCCATCATCCGGTGCCAGCGGATGAGGAGGTCCTGCATGACGTTGTCCATGGCGTGGCCCATGTGCAGGGCCCCGGTCACGTTGGGAAGGGGCATCATAATGACATAGCGGCCGGTCCGGCCGTCCGGGACGGCGGCAAAGGCGTCGGCCTCCAGCCACCGTTTGGTGACGGAGGTTTCGTGCCGGCCGGGCTCGTAATGCTTGGGCAGCTCTTCGGGCATGAATCTATC
>JALHUR010000165.1 GCA_022867325.1 Candidatus Aminicenantota bacterium
ATCCTCAAGGACGCGGGCATCGATGTCATAGGCATCATCACCGAGAAGAAAACGGAAAAGGCCGAGTAGTCGTTATTCGGCCCCACGGCAATGCCTTTCGGCGGACGTTAGCCGACGAAACAGCCACGGAGGGGCAAGCCTAAAGCTTGCCCCTTTTTTTTTGTCATGAAACCATGGCCTTTCGCCGCCGGCCCGCTTTGAGCGTCTCGTTCATGCTCCCGGTGCGGTAGCCGTCCAGATCCAGCGAAATATAGGTGTAGCCAAGGCTTTTTAAACGGCGGGATATCTTTGTCCTCAGGTTTGCGTCCAACAGCCGTCCGATGTCGCCGGGAGCGAGCTCGATCCGGGCGATCGTCCCATGATGGCGGACGCGAAACAGCTTGAACCCGAGGCGGCGGAGCGCGTCCTCGGCACTCCCTACCCGCTCGAGGCTCCGCTCGTCGATCGGATGATGGTAGGGAAACCTCGAAGCGAGGCAGGCCAAGGCGGGCTTGTCCCAGGTCGGAAGTCCGAGCGAACGGGAAATGAGGCGGACCTCGGCCTTGGTCAGCCCGGACTCTTTGAGCGGCGAACGGATCTTGAACTCCTTCCCGGCCCGCGCGCCGGGGCGGTAGTCGGAGAGGTCGTCGCTGTTCGATCCGTCGACGACGTGAGGGATCCCCTCGTCCCGGGCGATCCTTCTCAGGTCCTGGAAGAGCTCCCGCTTACAATGATAGCAGCGAAGGGGCGGGTTGGCCCTGAATTCGGGATTATCGAGTTCCGAGGTCCGGATGACCCGATGCCGGACGCCGAACCCGCGGGCCAGCCTGCGGGCGGCCGCGATCTCGCGGCCGGGATATGTTTTCGAAGAGGCGGTCACGGCCAGGACCCCCGGACCCAGCTCCTCGGCGGCAACCTTGAGAAGAAGGGTCGAGTCCGTTCCGCCCGAGAAAGCGACCAGGACTTTTTCCATCCCCGAAAGATCGGCCCTGAGCTTCTCCAGCTTCCGTCGTGTCGCCGGCGGCATTCTCATTCCTCGGCCTCCTTGGCCTCGGCCGCGAGCCTAACGGCCTCGGCGACCAGCTCGTCCACGATCCGGGCTTCGGGAACCCGTCGCAGCAGACGGCCCCTCTTGAACAAGGCGCCGCCGCTCCGGCCGCAGGCGATCCCCAGGTCGGCTCCCTTCGCCTCGCCGGGGCCGTTGACCGTGCAGCCCATGACGGCCACGGTCAGATCCCCGGAAAGATCCCGCAGCCGGCGCTCGACCTCGGCCGCGATCGTTGTCAGGTCGATCTCGCACCGTCCGCAGGTCGGACAAGAGACGACCCGGATCCCCCGGCGCCGGATGCCCAGCCCGGCCAGGATCAGGTATCCGGCCCGAACCTCCTCCTCGGGCGGCGCGGTCAGCGAAACGCGGATGGTATCGGCCAGCCCCTCCTCCAGGAGCAACGTCAATCCGACGGCCGAGATGACCGCGCCCGAGACCGGCCCGCCCGCCTCAGTGATCCCCGCATGGAAGGGGTAGTCGACCTTGGCGGCGAGCAGCCGGTAGGCGGCCAGAGTCGTCAGGACGTCCGAAGACTTGAGGGAGACCTTGATGAGCTCGAAGTCGAGGTCTTCGAGAAGCTTGATGTGGCCCAGGGCGCTCTCGACCAGGGCGCGCGGCGTGGGGCCGCCGTATTTCCGGAGGAGCGGCTTCTCAAGGGAACCGGCGTTGACGCCGATCCGGATCGGGACCGTCCGCTCCCGGGCGGCCCGGACGACCTCGCGGACCTTGGCCTTCTCCCCGATGTTGCCCGGGTTGATGCGGAGACCGTCGACGCCGGCGTCCAGGGCGGCCAGGGCCAGCCGGTGATCGAAATGGATATCGGCGACCATTGGGAGGGAGGCGCTCTTCTTAATGGCCTTGAGGGCCAGGGCCGCCCGGCGGTCAGGGACGGCCAGCCGGACGATCTCGCAACCGGCCCGGCCCAAGCGCTCGATCTGGCGGAGCGTCGCCGCGACGTCGCGCGTGTCCGTCTTAGTCATAGACTGGACCGCGATCGGCGCGCCGCCGCCGACCGGGACGCTCCCGATCCGGACGGTCCGCGTCCGCCGGCGCGGCCAGGCTGGGCGTGCGATTCCTTTCATCACCAGGGCACGAGGCTCCCCCATCCGTGGGGGAGCTTTTTGACGAAATCGTTGAGGATGACGAAGGCGATTAAAGCCACGAAGATGACGAACCCGATCTGCAGCCAGATCTGCCTGAGTTTGGGGCTGAGGTCCCGCCTGAAAATCCCCTCTATCAGGATGACGAAGATCTGGCCGCCGTCGAAGACGGGAATCGGAAAGAGATTTATAATGCCCAGCTGGAGGCTGATGAAGGCGACCCATCTCAAGAGGACCATGAAACCCATCTGGAGCGCGGCGTAGGAAAAATTGGCGATCTCAAGCGGCCCGCCCAGATGGCGGGTCGACGCTTCGCCCGTGAACAAATCCCTGATGAAGCGGATAAGGAGAAAGGCCAGCCGTTTATTCTCGCGGAAGCTCTCTCCAAGCGCCGCCAGCGGCCCGTACTTGCGCTTGACGGACTGGACCTCGACCGAAACATCGATCTTCCCGACCGAACCCTCGCGGCGCGGCGTGATCCGGAGTGTCAGGGGACGGCCTTCGCGTTCGATCCCGACAACAAGCTCTCGGTCCGGGCTCCGCTCGATCATCGCCACGAATTTGTAGAAATAGACCGGTTCGCCGTCGATCGAGACAAAGACATCGCCCGGCTTTACGCCCGCTTTCTCGGCCGGCGACCCCGAGTAGACCATGAAGGCTTGGGCCAGGACCGTTCCGTAGAAGCCGGCATAGCCCATCTCGTAGCGGGTCCGCTTTTCGGTCAGGAGCGGGATGGAGAGGACCGAGCCGTCGCGACGGACTTCGATCGTAAGGGTTTTTGCCGGTTTGGTCCCGACCGTAAGCTCGACGTCGGCCCAAGTCCGGACCGGACGGCTGTTGATGTTCAGGATCTCGTCGCCGACTCTGAGGTCGGCCGCGGCGGCCGGCGAGCCGGCCTCGATCCATCCGATGACGGGGACTTGCTCCTGATAGACCGGGACGGTAACCCCGCCTATATTGACGATCGCCAGCAGGACGACCGCCAGCAGGATATTCATGACCGAACCCATGGCCATGACTCCGAACCGGGCCGGCCTCGATTTGGCGGCGAAGTCGTCCGGAGCGATCGGCCTGTCCTTCTCGAACAGGCCCTCGCCCAGAAAGCGGACGTAACCTCCCATCGGGAAAACACTGACTCTGTAATCGGTCGTCCCTTTCTTGACGCCGAACAGACGCTTCCCGAATCCGAAGGAAAAGACCTCGACCCGGATCCCGACGAGCTTGGCCATGAAGAAATGGCCGAATTCATGCAGGAAAACGAGGATGCCGAACACGACGGCGAAAGTCAGGATCGTACCCAGGATGGTAGCCATGTCATTACCTCTGCATCAGTTTGAGCTTTTCGAAGGCCCGGGCCCGCGCCTCGCGGTCGGCCTCCAGGATGTCCCCGATCGCCCGGCAGTCCGTCCGGGAATGCCCGTCCAGGGTCCGCCGGACGAGTCCGGCGATATCGCCGAAACGGATCCGACCTTCCAGAAAGGCCCGGACAGCCACCTCGTTGGCCGCGTTGAGGGCGACCGGCCAGCTTCCTCCGGCCGCCAGGGCGCGGCGCGCCAAACCGAGGAGAGGAAACCGCTTCTCCTCGGCGGGATGGAATTCGAGGGGACCGACCCGGGCCAGGTCGAGGGAGGGCAGGACGGCTTCGCCCCGCTCCGGATAACTCAAGGCATACAGGATGGGAATCCGCATGTCGGTGACGCTCAGCTGGGCCAGGACCGATCCGTCCCTCATCTCGACCAGGGCGTGGACGACGCTCTGGGGGTGGATGAGGACATCCAGCTCGTCCGGATCGAGCCCGAACAGCCAGCGGGCCTCGATGAGCTCCAATCCCTTGTTCATCAGGGTCGCCGAGTCGATCGTGACCTTCCGGCCCATCTTCCAGCGCGGATGCCGCAGGGCTTCCTCGGGAGTCTTATTTTTGAGCTCGGCCAGGGGCGTCCGCCAGAAGGGGCCGCCCGAAGCGGTCAGGATGACCTTCCTGACGGCATCCCGGGATTCTTTGGCCAAACATTGGAAAACGCCGCTGTGTTCGCTGTCGACGGGAATGAAGACGGCCCCGGATCGGGCCGCCTCCTTGCGGAGGAGAGGTCCGGCCACGACCATGGATTCCTTGTTGGCCAAGGCCACGGTCTTCCCGGCCCGGACCGCGGCCAGGGTCGGCCTGAGGCCGTGGACGCCCGTGATGGCCGATACGACGATATCGGAATCGTCCCGCGCAGCCACCGATTCGGCGCCTTGGGAACCGGCCAGGACCTCGATCTTGAGGCCGGCCAGGGCTCGGCGGACCTTGACGGCATCGGCCTCCCTTTCGACTGAGACAACCCGGGGACGAAACGTCTTGGCCTGGCGGATGAGGAGACTCAGGTTGCGGCCGGCCGCCAAGCCCGCCACACGGAAGCGGCGCGGGAAACGCTCCACGATCCGGAGCGTATTCGTTCCGATCGAGCCGGTCGAGCCGAGGAGGACGATGCTCTTCATCACCACAGGAACCGGATAAGATAATAAAAGAGGGGCGAAGCCAGGAGGAAGCTGTCGATCCGGTCCAGGAAGCCGCCGTGGCCGGGCAGGATGTTCGAGGAATCCTTGACGCCGACGGCGCGCTTGAATAGAGACTCGAGCGGATCGCTGACTTGGGCGGCGGCGTGGACGACGGTCCCGGTCAGGACCGCCAGCCCGAGGTCAAGTCCGGGGAGGAACACGGCGCGGGCGGCCACCGCCCCCAAAGCGGCCAGCAGGAGGCCGCCGGCGCTCCCCTCCCAGGTCTTGTTGGGACTGGCCAGGGGGGTCATTTTGTGACGGCCAATGAGCTTCCCGACGAAATAGGCGCCCGTGTCGCCCAGGAAAATGACCGAGAACAGAAAGTAGATCGTGAACGGACCTCTCTCCTCCCGCAGGGCGAACAAGAAATCGAGCGGGAAAGCGACGTAGAGGGCGCCGAACATGGTCAGGGTGATGGCCGCGCTGAAGGCGGGGAGCTTTTCGACCCTGTTATAGACGATGACGAATACGACGGCGCTGAGCAGGAAGCCCGCGGACAGGGCCATCGAAAATGAGACTTCCTTAACGACGAGCGGCAACCCGAAAAGCAGGGCCAAAACGGCTCCCAGGACTCTCTGGGGCCGCTGGTTTCTCCGTTGGGCCAGGCTGTAAAATTCCATCAAGGCGGCCAGGATGAAGGCCTGGACGAAAAGGAAATAAACGAGCCGAGGAGCCCACTGAATGACGACAACAATCAGCGCGATCAGGACAAAGGCGGTCGAAGTTCTCTGGCGCAGGCTCATGGCTTTTCGAGGACCGGGTCGTCGCCGGGCGAGACGGCCCCGAACCTCCTTTCTCTTTTCTGGTAGTCGATGACGGCCTGGAGGAGATGCCGGGTCCGGAAATCGGGCCAGAGCTCCTGCGTCACCCAGATCTCCGCGTAGGCGATCTGCCAGAGCAGGAAATTGGACACCCGAAGCTCGCCGCTGGTGCGGATGAGAAGGTCGGGATCAGGGAGCCCCGCCGTATAAAGCGTGCGGGCAAATGTGGCCTCGTCCAATACTACGGGGTCCGGCCCGCGCTCCGCCAGGAGACGGCGAACGCCGTCCACGATCTCGGCCCGTCCGCTGTAGTTGAGCGCGAGACAGACGGTCATCCTGTCGTTGGACGCCGTCAGGGCTTCAACCCTGACGAGCTCCCGGCGGACGGAAGCCGGAAGGCCCTCCAGCTGGCCGATCGCCCGAAGCCGGATCCGGTTCTCGACCAGCACTTTATCTTCTTTCTTGAGATACTCCTCGAGGAGCTTCCAGAGGAGGGAAACCTCCTTTTTGGGTCTTTTCCAGTTTTCCTTGGAAAAAGCG
>JALHUR010000166.1 GCA_022867325.1 Candidatus Aminicenantota bacterium
GATATTACAGTGCGCTCAGAGGCGCGGATAGAAGGGTGGTTCAAGAAACCGAGGCAGCCATAAGAAGGAAAGAAGATGAAGAAAAAAGAAAAGCCGCGGGGGGCTTGCGTTTCGCCATCATAGAAGTGTCGAAGGGTTGACAAACTCGGGGGGGGCGGCTAAAATTTGCCGGTACAGCCGACCCCAGGAGTCAGCCCTTGAGCCCACAAGAACGATTGGTCAAGCAGGTCACCGCCAAGAGCGAGGATTTCTCGACGTGGTACAACGAGATCATCCGCAAAACCGAGCTCGCCGACTATTCCCCGATGAAGGGGATGATGGTCATCCGGCCTCACGGTTACGCGCTCTGGGAGAATATCCAGAGATTGTTGGACGACCGCATTAAGGCGACGGGACACGTCAACGCCTATTTCCCCCTGTTCATCCCGGAGAGCTTCCTTCAGAAGGAGGCCGAGCACGTCCAGGGCTTCTCGCCCGAAGTGGCTTGGGTCACGATCGGCGGAAAAGAAGAACTCGAAGAGAAGCTGGCCGTCCGGCCGACCTCCGAGGCGATCATCGGCTATATGTACGCCAAATGGATCAAGTCCTGGCGGGACCTGCCGGTTCTCATCAACCAATGGGCCAACATCGTCCGCTGGGAAAAAGTCACCCGGCCGTTCCTGCGGACCACGGAATTCCTCTGGCAGGAGGGCCATACCTGTCACGAAACCGCCGAAGAGGGGGAAGCCGAGACCCTGAAGATTCTGTCCATGTACAAGGAATTCTGCGAGACCGAATTGGCCATTCCCGTGCTCTCCGGACGCAAGTCGCTGAGGGAGAAATTCGCCGGGGCCCAGATGACTTACGCCATCGAAGCCCTGATGTCGGACGGCAAGGCCCTTCAGATGGGGACGTCCCACAACCTGGGCCAGCATTTCTCCAAGGCCTTCGATATCAAGTTCGAGGATCGCAGCCAGACTCTGCAGTACGTCTGGCAGACCTCCTGGGGCATGACAACCCGGACGATCGGAGCCCTGGTCATGGTCCACGGCGACGACTCGGGTCTCCGGCTGCCGCCCCGGATCGCGCCCGTCCAGGCCGTCCTGATTCCCATCGCGCTCGGCGATTGGAAGACGTCGGTTCTCCCCGTCGCCCGCGAGGTCGAGCGGGAGCTCAAGGAACGCGGCGTTAGGATCAAGCTCGACGACCGGGAGGAATACACGCCCGGATGGAAGTTCTCCGAGTACGAGATGAGAGGCGTGCCGCTCCGGATCGAGATCGGCCCCCGCGACGTCAAAGCGGGAACGGCCGTCGTTGTGCGGCGCGATACCCGGGCCAAGGAGTCGGTCGCCCTCGCTTCGCTCAAGGACCGAGTGACGGTCCTTCTCGACGAAATCCAGAAGGGCCTCTTCGAACAGGCTCTCCGCTTCCGGGAAGATAATACCCGCGACGCCTCGAACTACCAGGAATTCAAGTCCATCATGGAGAACGAGCGAGGCTTCATCCGCGCCGTCTGGTGCGGCAACGAGGCCTGCGAGGATAAGATCAAGGAAGAAACCCAGGCCACGATCCGCGTCCTGCCCCTCGAGCCGGAGAGCGCGGAAACGGCCGGCGTCTGCGTCTGCTGCGGCGAGCCGGGCGGGACCCCCGCCTTTTTCGCGAAGGCCTATTGAGGCCGGCCGTGGCCCCATTTGGCCCGTTGAGACGGTTGCTGAAGCGGGGCGGAGGCCGGGGCCGGGGCGGGGGAGCGGAAGCCGCTCTCAAATTGGATTTCGAGAGCCGGCGTCTCCGCATGGTCGAGACTCAGATCGTCGCCCGGGGCGTCCGGGATGAAAACGTCCTGTCCGCCCTGCGCAAGGTTCCGCGCCATCTTTTCGTCCCCTCCGACCTGAGGACCCATGCCTATGACGACGAGCCGCTGCCCATCGGCGAAGGCCAGACGATCAGTCAGCCCTACATCGTCGCCTATATGACCGAACTCCTGTCGCTCGGCCGAGACGACAAAGTCCTCGAGGTCGGGACGGGCTCCGGGTACCAGACGGCCGTTCTGGCCGAGATCGTCCGCGAGGTTTATTCGGTGGAGATGATTGAAACTCTGTCCCGGCGCGCCCGGGCGACGCTGGACGGGCTCGGATACCGGAACATCGTCTTCCGGACGGGAGACGGGACGCTGGGTTGGAGCGAGCACGCGCCCTTCGACGCCATCCTGGTCGCGGCGGCCCCGGACGAGATCCCCTCGGCCCTGGAGAGCCAGCTCAAGGTCGGGGGGAGGATGGCCATCCCGGTCGGTTCCGCCTGCCAAGAGCTTGTCCGCGTTGTCCGGACGAAACGGGGATTCGAGAGGAATCGGCTCCTGTCGGTCCGGTTCGTCCCCTTGATTTCCGGGCCGGAATGGCGTAGATGAGCGGTATCCGAAGAGCGTGCGGAGACAAGAATTCCTCTCGCGCCGGCTGAGGAGAGCGGGGAATATTTTTGAATATTTTGTGATCAGGGGCGGAGCGGAAGTCTATCGTCTTTTAGCCGGTGCGGCGGGGTTTTTTATCCCGATTGGATCATCGGGCAATCTTTTCGCGACTTTCCGCGGCGATTGACAGGGCCAACAGGCCGGAGATATAGTACCGATATGGTGAGGAGGGGAGATTCATCGCACGGAGCGGCCATTCAGCGCGCCGCGAATAAAGGAAATGCCTATCCCTAAAGGTCGGTCTGATGAATAATCGGGACTAAGGGAAAGGGTGGACGCGGATGGAATGCGCCGTTTGTCATTTTGAAGTCGCCGAGGAAAGCACGTTTTGCAGCCGATGCGGGACGAAATTCGGCGATACTTCCGTCCTTCATCAATACAGAACGACCGAGACGCTCCAGGCCCCCAGCCTGGAATTGAGCAAGGGCCAAGTCCTTTCCGGCAAGTACCGGATCATCGAATTCGTGGGCAAAGGCGGGATGGGGATCGTCTACAAAGCCGAGGACATCCGCCTCAAGAGAATGGTCGCTTTGAAATTTCTTCGGCCGGAATATCTCATCGATCGGGAAGCCAAAAGCCGGTTTCTACTCGAAGCCCAAGCCGCGGCCGCCTTGGATCATCCGAATATCTGCCCCGTTTATGAGATCAATGATTTCCAGAATCAGACGTATATGGCCCTGCCCTTCATCCAAGGGCAAAGCCTGAAGGACAAAGTCCGGGCGGGACATCTCGACTTGGAAACCACCCTTTCCATCGGAATCCAGATTGCGGACGGCCTGGCCGAAGCGCATAAAAAAGGGATCATTCACCGCGACATCAAACTCGCTAACGTGATGGTGTCCGAATCCAACACGGCCAAGATCATGGATTTCGGCCTGGCCAAGCTCATGGAAGGAACCGAAATCACGACCACGGCGAAAATCATGGGCACGGTGGCCTACATGTCGCCCGAACAGGCGCAGGGCGCCGCCGTCGATAAGCGCACGGACATCTGGTCGCTGGGGATCGTGCTCTATGAAATGCTGATCGGACATACGCCGTTTGAAACGAAAAGGGACCAGGCGATCATTTATTGCATTTTAAACGAGACGCCGAAACCGTTACGGGACCTCAATCCCGGTATTCCGGTCGCGGTCGAGTCGATCGTCACCCGGTGCCTCCAGAAGGAATGCGCCGCGCGCTATCCCGCGGCGGAAGCGCTGGCGGCGGATTTGAAGAGGTCGTATGGGGCGTTGACGGCGAAATCCAGGGAGCGCCCGATTTTTTCGGACCTCCATCCGCCCTCCCCCAAAAAATCCGTTCTTCGGCGCGTTCTGATTCCCGCCGGAGCCGTCGGGGCCGTCGCCCTCGCCGTCGTCTTCTTCGGCTTGAAAAACAAAAAAGAAGCCTTGCCGGGGCCGGGTGCCGCTTCGATTTCCTCGCCGGCGGACGTTCCAAAATCCTCGCCGCCGGGTCCGTTTTTCATCGCGGAGATCGGCGCGGACGGCCGGAACATCCGGATCGAAACCCGCGGAGTTTCGACCATCGAGCAAGGAGCGACGGGATTCCTTTACACAAAAAAGGAATTTGATGCGGACGGAAGCAAACGCATCATCGCTCGATTCGTCGTCAGGGCCGTCAAGGACGGGCTCCCTCAGGCCGAGGTGATCGAACGGATGGACGCCGTCGGAGCGGGCGATTATGCCGAGATGGAAAAGGAACCGCGGGGGACCTTGATCATCCGCGCCGATCCGGCGGAGACCGAAATTTACGTCGACGGAGCCTTAAAGGGTCGGACCGAAGCCCGGTTGATCCTCCCGCCTAAAAAATACAGCGTTGTCGCCAAAAAGAAGAATTTCATCGACCGCATCGAAGAGATCGATCTCCGGGCCAAAGAGATCGTCACCTGGACCCGGACCTTAGTCGCCAAACCGCCGCCGACTCCCCTGGCCGGGAATCTCTATGTCGATTCGACGCCGCAAAGCGCCCAGGTTTTTCTCGATGATCAATCGTCCGCCGCCGGATTGACGCCGATCAATCTGACGTTGTCCCCCGACAAAAAGCACCGGGTCCGGGTCGCCCTCAAGGATTATCAGGAGACGACCTTCGAGGTCGAAGTCAAGGGAGGGCAAAGCAAGGAGGAAAGGGTTTCCTTGGTCCCCTTGCCCGTGGATTTCAAAATCGGTTCGATCCCGTCCGACGCCGAGGTGTATTTCGGCGATCAAACCGTCCCGGAAGGCCGGACGACCCTGAGGAAATCATATCCGGCCGGCCGGTATCTCCTCCGAGTCCACAAGGAGGGATTCGAGGATCTCCGGGAGGAAGTCGTCTTGTCGCCGGGAACGCCGGTCGTCAAAAATTACGAACTCCGCCCTCTTCCCGTCGTCCGGCCCAAAAACACCCTGATCGTCAATTCCACGCCCGAGGAGGGTGCCCGGATTTTCATCAACGACCGAGACGTCGGGGTCACCCCTAAAAAAATAGAGGTCAAGGAAGCGCGCGTGCGATTGAAGATTGAGAAGACCGGGTTCAAACCGGTTTCGGAAACCATCGTTTTCACCGAGCCGGAAGTGTTCAAGTCCGTGATGCTCACGAAACTCGGCCGGGGAACCTTCTCGATCACCGCCTACCCGCAGGCCCGAATCGCCATCGACGGGGTTCTCCAGGATAAAACCGTCCCGCCCGAAAAGCTGTTCGAAGTCGAGGAGGGTCCGCATAAAATCAAGTTCATCTTCAACGACAACGTGGAGATCGAGAAGAAAGAGGCCGTTCAAGCCCAGGAAACAAAACGGATCGTCTGCAATAAAAGCGAGGAGGCCTCCGCCCAGCGCGCGAGCTATGAATTGACCAACTATCCCAAGGCGGTGGTTTCTTTGGACGAGTCGTCCCCCTATACCTCCCCCCAATTCAGAACCCTGAAGGTGAACCCGGGGCCGCACCGGATTCGCTATCTTTTCAAGACGACGGACGGTTCCCTCTCGCTGAACATTTTCGACCAGGTGGACGGCCTGGTGGGGAAGAAAGTCCATGCCGCCTGCGAAAGCCTCGAATTTGCGTCCTTGAGTCCCGACCTCAGGAACGCCGTCCAAGGACCGGGGGAGGGAGACGTCATTGTCGTCCGGGCGAGTTCTCCGGTCGGCGTGGATCTCGACGGGACGGGCCGGGGCGAGGCGATCGCCGGACAGGATTTTAAAATCATCACGGAAACGTCCGATCCGAATCTCCGGCTCGGTTTTCATCCCCGCGCCGGCAAAGACCGCTGCCGGGCGGAAATCTGGATTCTCCGGGTTTCGCAGGAACGGGGATGGAAAATGACGTTCCAAATCGAACTGATTTTGTAGAGTGTCCTGGAACAAAGGAGGAGCGAATGAAAAAAGCGTTGATCGGATTCGGGATCGTCCTGGCGTCGGCCGCCGCCCTGGGAGCGGAAGGCTTCACCTTCTATACGGGCAAGGCCAACAACACCAATTATCTCGGCGTCGCGATCGGCGGCGATATCGGAGATTTTCTTCAACTCCAAATCGACGTGATGAAGTATCTCAAGGACGACCCCTCGCTGCATTCCGACGTCCCGGAACTGAGCCGCGGCGATTTCCTCGGCGTCTCCGGAAATTTCGTCCTCAAGCTCCCCCTCCAACTGATTCCTTATCTCGATCGGTTTGATTATATCCAGCCTTACATCTCGGTCGGGCGAGGAATCGCGGCCGAAAACACGGGGGCCGCCTACAACGACGCTCCGAATCCGGTCGACGGGAAAACGGGGATTTTCAACAAGCTCCGTCCATTCAAATCCTTCGGGTACGGGCTCCTCATCATGATTACATCCAAGTTCGGACTCAAGGTCGATTACCGCAGCGTCAACCTCTCGGAACACAAGGGGCTCGGACTTCCCGGACGAAAATTCAGCCGCCTGTCGTTCGGGATCTGTTTCGGCCCCTATAAAAAAGAAATCAAACGGATCAAGAAATAAGAGGATCGACACATGAAAACGAAGATTTTTACGGGCTGCGCAATCCTGGGGTGGATTCTGATGGGTGCCCTCGCCGGGTGGGGACAGGACAAGCCGGTCTCCCTGGTCGATTCGGGCATCGAACACTACAAGGCCGGCCGCTACCAGGAATCTCTCCGGGTTCTCAAGGAAGTCATCCGGACATCCATCGACGACCGGGAGCTTTTCCTCGCCTATTTGTATACAAGCTATACCTATTTTTCCCTGCCGGTCCAGGAGTTGGGAAACGCCAAGGCCCAGGCCGAGAAAGCGGTCGCCATCAATCCGGATTCCGTTTTGCGGGAGGACGAGTTCGTCTCGGAATTCGTCGAGTTCTACAAGAAAATCAGGGAAGAAATGACGGGGATCGGGTACTTCGACGCCGATCCCAACCCCGCGAACATATACCTGGACAATGCGCCCATCGGCGTCGCGCCGATCAAAAAGGAGCTGTTGGCGAAAGTCTATCTTTTGCGGGCCGTGAAATGGGGATACACGCCCTACGAGGGGGAAATCGAAATAAAGAAAACCGAGGTGACCAATTTTAAAATCCCGCTGAACGACGATAAAAATTGGAAAACGTTCATTCGATCCTCCGTCATCTTCGTCGTCTTGTCGTACCTTATGAAGACGATATGAAAAAACGGCCCTCTTGGCCCTGTTCTTAATCTTGCCGCCCGGCCAGCAAGTCGTCGCGGCCACCCAGACCTTCGGGGACCGGATCAATCTTCACCCCCACCTGCATTTTCTGGTGACCGAGGGCGGGACGGACGAGGCGGCGCTTCGCCTGCACTCATGAACCGGAAACGGTTCATGAGTGCGGGGGTCTTCCATAACGCCCACCGGGGGAAAGCGAGGAAGGCGGGGCTCTCTCCCTTGGCGCTGCGGATGAGCGAGGAGGAGATCAAAGCCGTCCTTTCCAAGGGCTGGGCGGTTATGATCCGTACGCTCTTCGGATACCGCTTGTCGCGGCTGTTGACATCGCCGCGCGGCCGGGAAGTACTATTCTAGTCTCGCGTAATCAGGAGGGGAAATTTGTCGCTTGGGGCGGCGATTCACCACGCTGCGGAAAAAACAAATGCCTTTAATAGAGGGAGGGATCTATGAAAAAGGTTGTTCGGCTTGTCTTGTTCGCAATCTGGGCAGCGACCGATCCGGGAATTAGCCTGACCATCCCGGCGGCAAGGGCCGATTCTTTTCAGACCCCGGCCCCGGGGATGCCCAAGACCCCGCTCTATTTTATTGCCAATCGAGGTCAAGAGGACGGCCGCGCCGTCTTCTATGCCTATTTGGGTCGGACCACGCTATGGTTGACCCGGGAGGGTCTGATCTTCGATAGCCTGAAGCTCGGGCCCGGGGACGGAACGGCCCGCGCGCGCGAAGTGACGCGGCTTAGCTTCAAAGGGCTTTCTCCGAAGTGCGAGATCATAGCGCTCAACCCTGCCGACCATACGGTCAGTTATTTCAACGGCAGCGAGCCCGCCGATTGGATAACGGGCCTGCCGACTTCCTTGGCCGTCCTGTACGAAGAAATCTATGACCGAATCGACCTTAAAATCTAGGGCGCCGGACAGGAGGTCGAATACGACTGGATCGTAAAGCCCGGAGGAGACCTCGGTCGGATCCGGATGGTGTTCGAGGGAGCCGACAAGACGATCAACGATGGCGAGGGAAATCTTGTCATCGAGACATCGCGCGGCGCCGCTATGCACCGAAGACCCTCAGCCTATCAGGACGATTTCGGCCGTCGGATCAGGGTTGAGGCCGGATTCAACGAGATCGCCCGCAACGAATTCGGAATAAAGGTCGGTCCCCATGACCGTTCCCGGGACCTTTTCATCGACCCCTACACCATCGGCTATTCCACGTATTTCGGAGGGAAGGACTATGATTTCACAACCAGTATTGCCGCAGCCCCGTCGGGAGAGGTCTTCTTAACCGGTGTGACTCTTAGCACCGATTTTCCCGTCGCCACCGGGAACTCCATGTCTTCATACGTCGCTCGATGTGACGCATTTGTTCTCAAGATGGCTCAGGACGGTCAATCGCTTGTCTATTCGGCCTTCTTTCCCTTGGGCAGTTGTGGTGGTGCCCCTCACGATCTGGTCGTAGATGAGACGGGGGCCGCCACTATCGTCGGCTATACCTCAAATAATAAATTTCCAATCAAGAACGCATTTCAGGAAAAATTCGCGGGTGGGCAGTACGATGGATTCATCGTCAAGCTTGCTCCGAACGGCCGGAGCCTGGTTTTTTCCAGCTACTTCGGAGGTTCCTCCTATGACTATATCAACGCCATCGGCCTTGACCCGCAGGGCTCGGCCGTCATTTTGGGAATTACGGACAGCGAGAATCTCCGTTTGTACCATCCCATCCAAGGCCAAATCGCAGGAAGCGAGGATGCCTTCATTGCCAAATTCTCCCCGGATGGCCGAACGCTCGTCTATTCGACTTATCTCGGGGGCTCAAATACTGAACAGTCGGAAAGGGTCGCAGTCGATGGGGCCGGCGCGGCCTATATCGTCGGGACGATGTGGAGCGTGAATTTCCCGGTTAAAAATGCTTTCCAGAAATTCTTTGGAGGGGTGGTTGACGTTTTTGTCGCCAAGCTCGCGCCGGACGGTCGGCGGCTTGTCTATTCCACTTATTTGGGAGGTTCGAACGCTGACTTTGCCACCGGAATCGCTGTAGAAGACTCGGGCGCCGTCGTACTCAGCGGCTTTACCAATGGCCGCTTTCCTTTATATAAGGCCTTCCGGACCGTCCGAAAAGGGATAGACGGCTTCGTGACCAAGCTTGCGCCCGATGGGCAGAGTCTCGTCTATTCCACATACTTCGGGGGATCGGGTCACGATTTCCTCGAGTGTGTCGCCGTGGATGGGAAAGGGCAGGTCTGTCTGGCCGGAGAAACCTCGAGTGCCGATTTCCCCCTCAAGAATGCCGTTCAAAAAAAGAAAAACGGGACTGTCGATTCATTCATATCGCTTCTTTCCGGGGACGGACAAAGCCTCATTTTTTCGACCTTCTGGGGTGGGTCCTATTATGACGGAGCACGTGCGCTTTTTATAACCCCGGATTCCAAGAGCTATGTCGCGGGTCTTACGAACAGCCCGGATTTCCCAACCGTCCGCGCATTCCAAAAGCTGTTCAAGGGCTATTATGATAGCTACCTGGTCAGACTCGACCCCAAAAAGAAGGCGGCCAGGAGGATGAATAATAACTCGCCATAGCTCTCTGGGCTATAAGCCTCCGGCGCCAGAGACTGTAAAGCTTGAAAATCTCACTTTAGAGGTGGCACAGTGAGCGGGGGCAGGTCATTGTCCGGACGAAACGGGGATTCGAGAGGAACCGGCTCCTGTCGGTCCGATTCGTCCCCTTGATTTCCGGGCCGGAATGGCGTAGATGATAGGAGTGGACATAAAAAATGCGGTCCTTGTCATCGTCCTGTCCCTGGCGAGCCTGTGGGGGCAAGCGTCCCGACGACCGCGGGTCGTTAAGGTGTTCCTTCCCGACGGCGCCTTGGTCACGGCTGAACTCGCCGTGACCGATGAAGAGCGTTCGCGAGGGCTCATGTTCAGGGAGAGGATCAACCCCGACCAGGGCATGCTGTTCGTCTTCGCCGAGGAGGGAGTCCATTCCTTCTGGATGAAGAACTGCAAGATCTCGCTCGACATGCTCTGGCTCGACCGGGACCGGAGGATCATCCATATCGAACAGGACGTCCCGCCCTGTCTGGAGGATCCTTGTCCGTCCTACGGGCCGGGGCTTCCCGCGCTGTATGTCCTCGAGCTGCAGGCCGGAAGCGCCCGAGCCCACAAGCTTAAGCTCTCGGACCGGATCGACTTCGTCCTGCCCGATCTTACCGGGCGCTGAGCGTCTCCGGCTGCGTCCTGGCGACCTACCACGGCGCCCAGGACCTGGATTTCGAAGCCTTCATGATCATAGATGAAGGCCGCCGGATTCAGGACGTTGTGAATTTGATCTTGGCGCCGTTGAATTTCAAGTTCGCATGCCCCAGCCTAAACCTGATGACGATGGAATACGAATAGACATTATTATCCACGGTTGCATAGTCGATGCTCCCGTCCGTAAGGACCTTTCTGGCCGCTGATGAAGCCAGGCCTGCGGTCGAATTTGAAGCCATGGTCTGTGTCGTGCCGTCGGACATTTTGTGTCTCTGGAGGTAGAAATAAATCTCCTCGTCATCCCCGCTCCCGTTGTCCGTGCAATAAATCGTGAAGCTCTTGATGGCCGCATTATGGGGTAAGCTAAGGGGGGCATCGACCCAGATGGAGTCCGGATAGCCCGTGCTGAAGTAGAATTCGTCGGTCTCGGAATACCAGGTCAAGGTGGAGGTGTTCTTATCCGTGAGCTGGCATTGGCTGGGAGAAACGGAGAGGTAGGAGGTCACGGCTCCATCGCGAGGCCGGTCCTGCGCGGCCAGGGAACGGCCTTGGGGGACGATGGCCAGACAGACGAATATAAGGATGGCCGAAATCCCGGCAAGCGCGCTCATTTTTCTCATTGTGTTCTCCTTGGATGCGGAAATTTTTCTTCTCTATCTTCCTCGGGGCGGGACTCGAAGTCAAGCGGATGGGAGCGCTTAACAAAACCGAGAGCGCGCGAGACCACCTCGATTTCTACCTCAGGCTCCTCCACGAAGTCGTGGACTTCAAGGATCCTGCGGCCGGCATCGGCAGCGAGCTTTTTCAGAAGATCTAGGGCCGGGGCTCCTGTTGTCCCAGGCTGACCCGGAGGCCGAGCGTCCACTCGGCGGTCGCCGCGGGCTGGTAGGAATTGCCGTCCGGATCGGGCTCGGTGAAGCCGTAATATTCGACGCCGAAGATGTTGCGGCCGGAGAGAAGAATCTCGCAGGGCGTTCCCCCCAGCCTCACTTTGTAGCCGAGCCTGGCGTGGACGAGCGTGTAAGGGTCGGTGCGGCCGTATCCGTTGGGGAAGATCCGGTTCGTCGCGTCGATATACCAGGAGCCGACGTATTCCAGGGCGGCGCCGGCCGTCAAGTCGGACGTGATCTTGAAGTCCCCGTCGAGATAGAGCTGATGCTGGGGGGAATTGGGCAGCCAGGTCTTGGCGTAGGTCACGCCCGC
>JALHUR010000014.1 GCA_022867325.1 Candidatus Aminicenantota bacterium
AGCCGCCGCTTTTTTCGGGCTTATCGAGGACGTCGACGAGCGTGCGTTCCAGGGTCGTGACGCGCGCAAGGCCGCCGGCATGCCGCGCTTCGGACACGCCGCCGCCCCGATTCGACCGGGACCGCAGGGCCGAAGGCGTTTGGACGGGAACGAATTCCATGTCGCGAAATGAATTGGGCCGAGCCCGTTTACAGGTTAGATAATGGAAACGCCGCCATACCGAATAGGCTTTGCCATGGAACTGCAAAGCGGCGTGGTAGGCGACCACCGCATCGTCCGTGAGATTCGTTATGATCAAGTAGGGATCCACGGCGGCCTTCTTTGGATCGACGCCTCGGGGCACTGTCGCGTAGAGCCCCCGGCGCACCCTTGTCAGCCGACCCGCCCTTAGGTGTTTGGCGAGCAGGTTATTGCTCGTGCTCGCGCTCCGGCCGCGGGCCGTATGAGCGGCCAAGAATTCGCCGTGACGGAAGACCGGATGGGTTTCAAAGAAGTCGAGGGAACGCACAACTTGCTCCTTTGCGCATTTACCATCACCTATAGTAGTCATATTTGCGCGTGATAGCAAGTAGGATTTTTTGAAGGAAATCTGGGGACACTTAACCAAAAAGAGAATTTTGGGGACACGTAGCTTATTCAAGAGAATAAGTACATGTCCCCAAAATTCATATGTCCCCTTTTCTCTTGATAACGGCGGCCGGCCGGGATTATATTGAGCTAGGCAAGATCATCGTGATATAAAACCGATCGTTCGGAAGGAGGAACCATGTGGACTAAACCCGACTTGAACAGGCGTGAATTCCTTCAGGGCTGTGCCGCCGGCGTCGGATTGCTGGCCGGCGCCAGGGACGGCGTTCTCGAACGGATCCTGGCGGCGGGGCGCGACACGGCCGGCCTGAGCCCCGATGAAGTCGCGACCGACGAGGATTTCTGGTTTGAAGTCCAGCAAGCCTTCACCGAGGACCGCAACTTCATCAACCTGAACAACGGCACCGTCCAAAACGGGCTCCGGATCGTTCAGGAGGCCGTCCGCCGGCACAGCGAGTATACCGGCAACGCGGCCTGGCATTCGATGGCCATTCTCGGGAAAGAAATCGAGAGCTGCCGGCGCCGGCTGGCCTCCCACCTGGGCTGCGACCCCGAGGAGCTGGTCATCTGCCGGGGCGGAACGGAAGCGGGCCAGATCCCCATCCTGGGCCTCGAGTTGAAGCGGGGCGACGAAGTGGTCATCACCAACCAGGACTACCCGCGGCTGCTCGGCACCTGGCGGCAGCGCGAGAAGCGCGAGGGCATCGTGCTCAAGATCGTCCCGCTGCCCGCCCCGCCAGTGCCGCTCGATGAGTTCTACACTCTGCTGGAACGGCAGGTGACGCCGCGGACGAAGCTGATCCATGTCTGACATCTGACGCACTATACGGGCCAGATGGCGCCGATCCGCCGGATCTCGGACATGGCCCATGCGAAGGGCATCGAGGTGCTCGTCGACGGCGCCCACGGCTTCATGCACATTCCTTTCAAGCTCGCGGACCTCGGCTGCGATTACTACACGGCCAGCCTGCACAAATGGCTGATGGCGCCGCCCGGGAACGGCTTCGTGCGCATCCCCAAGGACCGGATTCCCAAGGTCTGGCCGCTGACGCCGCCCTGGACGGACGAGCCGACGAACATCCGCCGCTACGAGGACGTGGGGACCCGGACCCCGGCGAACCGCGTCGCCATCGCCGAGGCGATCACCTTCAACGAGGGCATCGGCATCGAAAGGAAATCGGCGCGCCTCCGCTACCTGAAAGAGCGCTGGGCCAACCGGCTTCGCCCGCTCCCGCGGGTCCGATTCTATTCCAGCCTGGACCCGGCCGAGTCCTGCGGAATCGCCACGTTCGGCGTCGAGGGCATGGACATGGCCAAGCTCACCGAGCATCTGCTGGACAAGTGGGGGATCATCGTTTCGCCGATCAAGCACCCGGACGGGTTGATCGACGGGATCCGGATCGCGGTCAACGTGTCCTTGTCCGTCAGGGAAATCGACATGTTCGCCGACGTCATGGAGGCCATCGTCAAGAAGGGCTCTTTTGGCGCGTCTTGAGGAATTCCGGAGGAAATCTGGGGACACGTCACTTAATTAAGAAAATTGGATCCGCCCCTTTTTAGGGATTTCCGCCGGGGCGCCTCTTCATTGCAGCCGCATAACCGAAGCCGTAAAAATAGGCGCGCCAGCTTTTATCCGTCGAGCCGAATCGGTTGTCCCCCATGAAATAATCCAGAAGCGCTTCCCTGAGCCGTGTCAACTCGCGAAGTCGCCCACGATGCTTTGGATCGGCGATCGTCAGGTCTAAAAGTTCGAGGAATCGATCCACCGCCAGCCGGCTGTATTCGGCGTTGTTCCGATTGCGCCAGTTGAGGGCCCGTTCCACTTCGCTCCCGACGTTGGCCAGCTGCTCCATTAAAGACAAGGTTCGCCACCGACCCGCCGCGAGCTCTCGATGTTGAACTCTCATGATTTAATCAACCGGTTGACGACACGGACGATTTTTTCCCTGCTTTCAGGATTTTCAACCCCGCGAGAACGATTGCCCTGCGAAGGCCGGATGTTGATCATGGAATCGAATAAAGCTTTAACCATGTTGCCGAAGCCGTTTTGCGCCATGTGCTTCAAGTCACTCAAGGAGATCGCCGCGTCGATGATTTTCACAGTTCGTTTATACCATAGGCCGGCCGCGAGCGAAAGGCCTGCTTGAGCGATTGCCGGTCGTTTTAATGATAGAGAAGGCCGCCAAGCTGTCTTTAGCGCAATCGGACGCGGTTTTCGCGGGTTCCTCCCTGACCGAGAGGGAAGGAGGGCTTGCCCGTCCGCCTCGGCCTCAGCCGCGGCCGGTAGAGCCGGGCGACCTCGTCTTGAGGAAGAAATCCGAGCGCTTTTTCCAGGAGGTTTGCCAGTTCTTTTTTGAACGGATAGCGCGGATTCAGGCCGAATAGGCGAACCCTTCCCAAAAGCCGGCTGTAAACGACGCTCCCGGCCTCCAGCTTCAGAAGCTGAACTTGGACCGTATTCAGGTTTAAGCTTAATGTCCGGGCGATCTCACGCGGGTAGGCTTCGCCCCGGGTTAAAAGAAAGAGAAGGATCTTTTCTTTTTTGTCCGATCCGAAAAGGGCTTCCAGCATCGCTTTCTCCCGCCGCCGGGCGGATTTTAGGGATTAACCCTTTGACCTACAATATTGGTCATATGACCAATATTGTAGGTCAAAGCATAATCGTTTGGATCTCTGCTGTCAAGAGAAATCCGGGGACACGTCACTTAATCAAGAGATTAAGTACATATCCCCGGATTACATGGGGCGCCGGAGAAAGACAGGCTGCCCCCCTGAGCCCAGCCGGCGACGGAATTACCTGTAGGGGACCGCCCAGATCGAGTACAGCCAGGGAGTCGACTTTTCCAGTAAGAAGCAGATGAGGAACTTTTTCGCCGTTTCATGGAAAGCCATGGGATTGCTGATGTAGCTCGGCATTGTCAGGACCGACGTGGCCGGATAGATTTCGGTCAAGGGAACGGCCTCCGATCCGACGGGTTTGCCCTTGACGCTAAAGTACATTGACAGAAGCTGTCCCCCTTTGAGTCGGTAACCCCGGTCCACGAGAACACGCGGCGGGGAAGACGAAGGGAGCGTCCGGCCAGGGCTCGATGGGGCGTTATGCTCCGAATAGACAAGGAGGAACCTTTTCTTGTCAGGGCTATATTCAACCGCCGCTCGCGTCTGAATGGCGAGGGAGCGTGGGACCTTGACCATTTTGGAGACCAGTTTCCCTTTGCCATCCATGAGCCGGGCGTAGTTTTCCTTGAATGTCATGGAGCCCGGCATCGGCTGATCGGTTTTGTCCCATGTCAGAAAGATGAGATTCTGGTCCGAGCTCCAGGCCGAATTGACTTCGGCGCCCACCTTGACCTTCACCCCGGGATAGATCTTGCCCGGCGACGAGACTTTTCCCTTGAGGTCAGTGAACCAAACCACGGGTTGGACATACGTCCCGCCGGCCCGTTCGGGGCATCCCCAGAGGAGCTTGCCGTTGACTTCCCTGAACGTGTTCGGCGTGAACAATATAATCACGGTCGTGGTCCCCGGGTAGCTCTGAGTGATGTCTTTTTTGACGCAGGTCCGGTCCTGAGCGCACTTGAGTTTCGCGTCGACGGTCGTCAGGTAAAATCCGTTTTTGGCGTCCGTAGCGGAACTGTAGTATTCCGCATAGGCGACGGCGTATTGTTTCTGACCCGGAACCCAGGCCGCCCGGACCTCATAAGTCCAGGCGCCGGCGACCTTCGCTCTGATGACCGTCGGGCCGGATCGGTCCAGGCCGGCGGCCGCCGCATTCTTTCCCGTCCCGTCCAGGAGCTTCCCGTAAATAATTTCTTTGTCGCCGTCGACCCAAACGAAGAGGAAGGTGTTTTCAGCTTCGTTGTAAGCGAAATCGACGCAAGATATCCCCCAGGGGCTGGCGGCGGTTTGGATGAGGGTCAAGGGGCCGGCCGGTTTTCCGCTGGAGGCGAAGACCCGGCTGTAGAGGCTGACGGAATTCTTGTAGGTGTTGAAAAAGAAGAGTACAAATTTTTTCGAGGTCGAATTATAGCCGACTTCTTCCAGATCCCAGTTTCCGGGAAGCGTGGGCGTGATGTCGAGGGAGGTGGGGATGGCGGCATCGGGGGACGCGACCTTTTGTCCCGGATTCGCCTTCGGAAATAAGAGAGGGAGCAGGCAGCCGACGACGATCGGAAAGAGAAGAATACGGACCCGCGCTTTTTCAGCGGCCATGATCATTCCTCCTTTTGAAAAAGCTCGCAAACGGTCTTTATGGGGGGAAATCATGCGGATTTCCCCTCCCCGGCTATATCTATACCGACGGAGCGACGGGTGTCAAGACGTTCCGTCGAAGCGGGGAACACCTCTGTCCCCGGATTTCCGACCGTTGATCAGTTTTCAACTTTCCTATGATTGCCGATAGTCTATGAGGCGATTAAGCCGTCCTCAGGCCCCCGTAGCGGAGGGGGGCCCCGCTTCAGGGGAAACCGACGGTCAGCCCAGATTTCCATTGACGCGGTGCGCACAAACGCTATAATTGTGGCCGTGTGCGTAGTAAATCTGGGGACACGTCACTTAATCAAGAGATTAAGTACATGTCCCCGGATTTGGGCATCTCAAACGCCTCGATCCTGATTCGAATTTCGGCAAGGGAGAATGCCGCTCATGAACCTCCATTGGGCTGATATTACCGTCTTCGCCGTCTTCTTTCTGATCGTCATCGGCGTGAGCATGTACAAGAGCCGCCGCGAAAGGTCCGGGGAGGATTTCTTCCTGGCGGGACGGGGCCTGGTCTGGCCGCTGATCGGGTTCTCGCTTATCGCGGCCAACATCTCGACCGAGCACTTCGTGGGCATGTCGGGCCAGGGGGCGGGGATCGCGGGACTGGCCATCGCCAGCTACGAGTGGATGGCGGCCATCACGCTCGTCGTCGTGGCCCTGTTCTTCCTGCCCAAGTTCTTGAAGGCCGGCATCTACACGATCCCCGAGTACCTCGAATACCGCTACACCCCGGCCGCGCGCGGATTGATGGCGTTTTATCTCCTGATCATGTACGTCGCGGTCAGCATCGCGGCGGTCGTCTACACGGGTGCGCTGGCGCTCAACACGATCTTCGGCATGGATCTGGTTAAGGCCGTCTGGCTGATCGGGATCCTGGCCGCGATTTATACGACCTGGGGAGGGCTCAAAGCGGTCGCCTGGGCGGACTTGTTCCAGGGGTCGGCCCTGATCCTGGGCGGGATCGTGACCCTGATAATCGGCCTCAAGGCCGTGGGCGGATGGGGCGCATTCTTCGCGGCGAGCGGCGAGAAGCTCCACGTCATCATGCCGGCCAACCATCCGGTCATTCCCTGGACGACGCTGGTCATCGGGTTGTGGATCCCGAACTTCTATTATTGGGGTCTCAACCAGTTCATCACCCAGCGGACGCTGGCCGCTAAAAGCTTGCGGCAAGGCCAGCTCGGGATCATATTCGCGGCGTTTCTCAAGCTCCTCATCCCGTTCATCATCATTATGCCCGGGATCATCTCCTGGCAGTTGTACCGGGCCGAGCTCACGGCGCCGGGCGCGACCACGGACCAGGCCTATCCGCTCCTGATCAAGAACCTGGTCGGGCCGGGGCTGCGCGGATTTATTTTGGCCGCCATCTCGGGCGCCGTCATCAGCACGCTCGGCTCGCTCCTCAACAGCGTCGCGACCCTGCTGACGATGGATCTCTACAAACGCCACGTCAAGAAGGACGCGAGCTCCGCGTCGCTGATCAAGATCGGGCGCTGGGCGACCCTCGTTTTCGTCGTCGCCGTGTGTTTGATCGCGCCGCAGCTCGGCAACCCGAAATTCAAGGGGATTTTCAATTACATCCAGGAGTTCCAGGGCTTCATCTCGCCCGGGGTGCTGGCGGCCTTCGTCTTCGGGCTGTTCGTCAAGAAGACGCCCAGGTTCGCGGGCGTGACGGCGCTGCTGCTGAACGTCCCGATCTACGGGGCGCTTCTTGTTTGGGCGAGGAACATCGCCTTTCTCAACAGGATCGGGATCACCTTCGCGGCGATTATCGTGGTCCTGGCCGTGATCACGGCGATGCGGCCGCTCAAGGAGCCGGTGACGATGCCCGAGCAGAAGGGGTTCGACATGACCCCGGCGCCGTCGCTGAGGTGGCTGGGGCCGCTGGTCGTCGCTATGACCCTGGCGTTGTATGTGATTTTCTGGTAGTGAAATTTGGGGACATGTTCCGAATCTCTTGATTCGGTAACGTGTCCCCAAATTTCACGGTGGCCTCGCTCCCGCCCTCTAAGATCTACCTTGGTTCGAAGGGTATCTCGCTTGTACGATGAGAATCGGTTCGGTTCGGTTCGGATAAGATAAATCCAATTTCCGCCTTGACGGTCCGGGGGGAAAGTCAAATAATGAGATTAAATGGAAAAGAATTCGGGAAGGAGGACGGCATGGCGGATCGCAGGGAGTTCTTGAGGCAGGCGGCGGCGGGAGCGGTCGGGTTGAAATTCCTCAGAAAAGGCGAGAAGGCCGCCCCAATCACCTTTTCCCCGAATGGTTCCCCGAATGTCCCGCTTTCTCCCGACTACATCGAGGATATCGAGGGGCTGGGGCGGGGGGTGGGTTGGCCCGCGGAGGAAGGGCAAGCGCCGTCGCCCTACGGCGACATGTTCGTCATGGAGAGCGCGCCCGGGCCCGAGACCGTCATCAACGGCAAGAGCTACGTCTATTTCGGAGGCACGGGCTATTTCGCGCTTCACGATCATCCCGACGTCATCGACGCCGGGATCGAGGCCTTCCGGATTTACGGCACGCACAGCGCGACGACGCGGGCGGGATTCGGGAACAACCCGGTCCTGCTCGAGTGCGAACGGAAGCTGGCCGACTACTTCGGGACCGAGGACGCGGTCCATTTCGTGAGCGGATATTTCGACGGCCTGATCATGGCCCAGGCGCTCGCGGATAAATATGATATTGCCTTTATCGACGAGACGGCCCACTTCAGCGTCAGGGACGGGATCGCAGCGGCCCGCAAGCCCTTCGTCACGTTCCGGCACCGGGACCCGGAGGATTTGGGGCGAAAGCTGAAGAGAGAGCTCAAGGCCGGACAGAGGCCGCTCCTGATGACGGACGGGATCTTCCCGACCTTCGGGGTCATCGCGCCCGTGCCGGAGTACGTCAAGGTCATGGAGCCGTATGGCGGGATCATCGCTCTCGACGACTCGCACGCGGTCGGGGTGCTGGGCAAGAACGGGCGCGGGACGATCGAGCACTTCGGGCTGGCGGCGGGGGAGCGGCTCGTCACGGCCGGGACGCTGAGCAAGGCCTTCGGCGGGCACGGCGGGTTTGTCGTGGGGTCGAAGGCGCTCTGCGCCAGGATCAGGGCGCTCGGGATCTATTCGGGAGCGACGCCGTCCCCGACGCCGGCCGTCGCGGCCTCGATCAAAGGGATCGAGATCGTCAAGGGTCATCCCGAGATGAGGGAGCGGCTGTGGAAGAACGTCGCGGCCGTCAAGGGCGGCATGCGCAAGCTCGGGTTCGAGATGAACGACACCCCGGTGCCGATCGTAACCTGGATGATGGGGTCGGCCGAGGAGATGAAAAAAGCGCAGAGGGCGCTCATGGAGAGGGGCGTCGCGGTCGCTTATTTGAAATACGTGGGCGCCCCGGCGGGAGGCGTGCTGCGGGCTTCGATCTTCAGCGAGCACACGGCCGGGCACATCGAGATGCTGTTGAGCGAGCTTTCCGCATTAATAAAAAGGTGACGCTGATACCATTTCCCAATTTCCGCAAATAATTGGGGAATTGCATAAGCGTCACCAATTAAAAGGAGAAGAACATGGCGCTGACGAGAAAGAACTTCCTGAAATATCTGTGGCTGGGGGCGGCGGCGACTGCCTTGTCTCCGGCGCGAGCGGCGGCGGGCCGGCCGGCCGCAACCCGCGCACTCGAGGAGACGCGGGCCGTCGCTAAAACCATGAAAATCAAGGACAACGAGATCTACGCCTTCGACATCAAACTGGTCGCTCCCTTCGTGATCTCGATCGGCAGGATGGACAGCGCGACCGACGTCCTGGTCCGGGTGAGGACCGACGCCGGGATCGTCGGGATCGGGGAGGCCTGTCCCTTCCCGCCCATCACGGGCGAGACCCAGGAGACGAACATCGCGGCCGCGCGGAGCCTGCGCGACATGTTCGTCGGCAAGGACCCGCTCGCGATCGAGGCCTTCGTGCGCGGGGCGGGGCCGATCGTCCATACCAACCCTTCGATCGTCGCGGCCTTCGACATGGCTCTCTATGACATCCTGGGCAAGGCGGCCGGGCTCCCCGTCTACCGGCTGCTGGGCGGCGGCGACCGGACGCGCTTCGAGACCGACATCACAGTCTCGCTCGAGACGCCAGAAAATATGGCCGCGGAGGCGAAGACCTACGCGGAGCGCGGATACAGAACAATCAAGGTCAAGGTCGGGCAGGATGTGGCCTTGGATACGGCCCGGATCAAGGGGATCAGGGAGGCGGTCGGCGACAAGGTCGCGCTCCGGATTGACGCCAACCAGGGCTGGACCGTGCCCCAGGCTAAGGACGTTCTCGAGCGCCTGGCAGAGTTCCGGATTCAGTTCTGCGAGCAGCCGGTTCTGGCCTCGGACGTGGCGGGTTTGCGGGAAGTGCGGCGCGAGAGCCCGATCCCGATCATGGCCGACGAAGCCCTGTTCGGGGCGTCCGATGCGATCAGGCTCATCCGCGAGGAGGCCTGCGACTACTTCAACATCAAGCTCATGAAGGCGGGCGGAATTTTCAACAGCGTCAAGATCGCCCATATCGCCGACGCCGCCGGCATCAAGTGCATGGTCGGCTGCATGCTCGAGAGCCGGCTGGGGCTCACGGCTGCGGCGCATGTTGTGGCCGCGAACGCCAATATCTGGTTCGCCGACCTGGACGGGAACGCCGAGCACGTCGTGGACCCGATCGTCGACGGCGTGAAGCTCGAGCGCGACGAGCTCGTCCTGCCCGACAAGCCCGGCCTGGGTTGCGACGTCGACCCCGCCTTCCTTAAAAAACTTCAAAAGATCTAAGGGAGGGTCAAACCTACACTAAGTGACAAAGTGTAGGTTTGACCCTGGGATTTTGATATAATTCCGGCATGAGGGTTGTGCTGGCGGGATACAACATCGATCGCGAGGTCATCGAAGCTCTCAAGCGTCATGAGCCCAACCGCCTCGATGTGACCCCCGAGACGCTCGCGGCCGCCTACGCCCGCATCTCCCGCAACCCCAAGCCCGTCGACGAGCTCCGCGCCGAAGCCAGAATCGAGGTCGGAGGGGCGCGCCGTTCGAACAAGAACATCATCTTCGCCATGGGCCACCACTCGGTGGCCGAGCACGCCGTTTTCAACTTCGACATCATGGGAGTGAGCCGCCTGGCGATCGAGGAGCTCGAGCGCTTCCGCCTCTCCTCCTACACGGAGAAGTCCCAACGCTACATAACGCTCGGCGACGATTTCCTGGTTCCGGAGGAGGTTAAAAAAGCCGGCCCCGCCTGCGAAAAGCTCTATACAGGGACGATACGGGCCCAAAACGCCCTCTACCATTCCCTGTGTAAGCGGCTTCTGCCATATGTAATTGATAAAAATAAAGATATAGACGATGAACCAGGAAGCAAAGGCCTCCTCGAAGGGTGGGCCAAGGAGGACGCGCGTTATATCGTGAGCCTGGCCACCCACGGTCAGCTGGGGATGACGATCAACGCCCGGAACCTGGAGCTTCTGGTGCGGCGATTCGCCGCCAAGCGCCTGGCCGAGTTTCGGGAGCTCAACGAGCGTCTGTATGGGCTGGCCAAGGAGGTGGCGCCGTCCATCATCCTTTTCACCGAGGCGAGCCCGTTCGACGAGGGCGCCTACGAGGACCTCGCCGAGGAAGCCAAGCGCGAGGAGGTCGCCGATTTCGAGCGCTCCGAACGGGAGCGGAAAGGGCGCGGCCAGACGGCCCACCGCCTTTCCGACCCGCG
>JALHUR010000167.1 GCA_022867325.1 Candidatus Aminicenantota bacterium
CATCCCGGGGACCTTCACGCTCGACGCCGAACACTGCCTCGGCCTGAACCCCGTGCGCTGCGGCAAGTGCAAAGACGTCTGCGAGAAGAAGGCCATCGATTACGACATGAAGGAGACGATCGTCGAGGAAGAGGTCGGGGCCGTCGTCGTGGCCACCGGATATGACCTGTATACCATGCAGGCCCTCGGCGAGTACGGGGGGGAGAAGTACGAGGACGTCGTCAACGGCCTGGAGTTCGAGCGCATCCTCTCGGCCTCGGGGCCGACCGGCGGCGTCATCCGCCGGCCTTCGGACGGCGCGATCCCCAAGTCGATCGTCTTCGTCCAGTGCAGCGGCTCGCGTGACACCGAGAAGCACAATCCCTACTGCTCGAAAATCTGCTGCATGTACACGGCCAAGCACGCCATGATGTACCGGCATCGCGTCCCCGACGGCCAAGCCACCGTGTTCTACATCGACGTCCGGACGGGCGGAAAATCCTTCGATGAGTTCTATCAGAGGACGGTCGAGGAGGACAAGGTCCTCTACATTCGAGGCAAGGTCTCCAAGATCTTCAAGGAAGGCGACAAGCTCATCGTCTGGGGCGTCGACACCCTGATCGGGAAAAAGGTCGAGGTCGAAGCCGACATGGTCGTGCTGGCCATGGCCATGGTCAAGACCGACGGGGTCCAGGACCTGCTGAGGAAGCTGAAGATCTCGACCGACATCCACGGCTTTCTGGCCGAGGCCCATCCCAAGCTAAGGCCCGTCGAGAGCCTTAACGCCGGGTTCTACCTGGCCGGTTGCGCCCACGGCCCCAAGGACATCCCCGAAGCGGTCGCCCAGGCTTCGGCGGCGGCGGCCAAAGTGGGCGACCTTTTCGCCCAGAAGGAGCTCGTCCACGAGCCGACCATCGTCTCGGTCAACGACGAGCTCTGCTCGGGCTGCGGCATCTGCGTCACCATGTGCCCCTATACCGCCCGGACCCTGGACCCGGCCCGGGGTGTGGTCGCGGTGAACGAGATCCTCTGCGAAGGCTGCGGGGCGTGCGCCGCCGCCTGCCCGAGCGGCGCCGCTCAGCAGCGCAACCAAACCGACAACCAGATCTTCTCCATGCTTAGGGCCATGCTGAGGGAGTGACCATGTTCGAACCGCAAATCCTGTGCTTTCTTTGCAAGTGGTGCACGAGTGCGGCGGCCGACGCGGCCGGCACGTCGCGTCTCCACCATGCCCCCAACAACATCAACATGAGGGTCATGTGCTCGAGCCGCGTCGACCCCCAGCACATCCTCTACGCGTTCAAGGAGGGCGCCGACGGTGTCTTCATCGGCGGCTGCCATCCCGGCGACTGCCACTATGTCGAGGGGAACTACAAAACCCTCCGCCGGGTCACCCTCTTCAAGGTCATGCTCCAGGACCTGGGGATCGACCCGAAGCGGTTTCGCCTGGAGTGGATCTCGGCGGCGGAAGGGAGAAAATACGCCGCAACGATGGACGAGTTCACGGAACAAATCCGCGCCCTAGGACCGCTCCATCTGAACGAAAAAGCTCTAGTCCAAGAGGTGGTCAAAGATGAGTAAGACAGCATCCAAACCCAAAAAGGCCGCGGCCAAGGACAAGGCCGCCGAGGAGCGTCTCGTCCCCATCTTCGTCATGGGGAAACGCTACGAAGTGCCCGACTCGCTGACGATCCAGAAAGCCCTCGAGTACGCCGGCTACCTGCTCGTCCGGGGCTGTGGCTGCCGGGGAGGGATCTGCGGCGCCTGCGGCACGGTCTACCGCTTCCCCCATTCCTACCGGATCGAGGTCGGGCTGGCCTGCCAGACGGTCGTCCAACCGGACATGTACATCGCCCAGATCCCCTTCTTCCCGGGCAACAAGGCCGTCTACGACATCGAG
>JALHUR010000168.1 GCA_022867325.1 Candidatus Aminicenantota bacterium
CAGCTTGTCTACGATGATCTGAAGCCGGAACAGAAAATATCGATGTTTAGAGTCGAGGACAAGCACCAAGAGCTCGTCGGACACGGACAGAGGGAGCCGTTGGCGCTCGTCCTGGAACATTTCCTTGAGTGCGTGGAGAAAGGACAAAAGCCTATGACCGACGGAAGATATATGCTCGATGTCATGCGCCTTTACGATGCGATCATGGAGTGCCGGTAAAATGAACGTTCCTTTCCTTGATTTGAAATCCCAATATCTTCGGCTGAAACCCGAGATAGATGCTGTTTTTGCGGACATTTTTGAGCATAGCGCCTTCATTTGCGGCAAATATGTCAACTTATTCGAGAAGGAATTCGCCGTGGCGCTCGGAGCGAAGCGGTTCGTCGCGACGAGTTCCGGCACGGACGCCGTCCATCTCATGCTCTGGGCGGCGGGAATAGGCCCCGGCGACGAGGTCGTCGTCCCGGTGAATACCTTCATCGCGACGGCGGAGGGAGTGTCGCTGTGCGGTGCGACGCCCGTCTTCGTGGATAACGATCCTGTTTCATTCAATATCGACATCGGGCGGGTCGAAGAGAAAATCACTCCCCGCACGAGAGCCGTTTTTCCGGTCCATCTCTACGGCCAGCCCATGAATATGGACGAAATCGACGATATTGCGAGCCGCCATGGGCTGATGGTCTTCGAGGATGCCTGTCAGGCCCAGTCGGCGAGATTCCGAGGGAAGGCGGTCGGTACCTTCGGCACGGCGGCGGCATTCAGCTTCTTTCCGGGAAAGAACCTCGGGGCTTACGGAGAAGCCGGGGGAATTTCCACGAACGACGAGGGACTGTATCAGAAGATGCTCCGGATGCGCGGGCATGGCTCCGTCGAACGCTACGTTCATGACATCGTCGGCCACAATTACCGTATGGAGGAGATCCAGGCCGCGGTTCTCCTGGTGAAGTTGAAATATTTGGACGGCTGGAACGCCAGGAGGCGAGAAATCGCCGACTTGTATCGGTCTCTACTCGCGGATCTTAAGGAAGTCATTTGTCCCGTCGAATCCGCCGATGCTTATCATATCTATCATCTTTTCGTTATCCAAGTTTCCGCGGAAAAGAGGGACAAACTCAAGGGTTTCCTCCAAGAGAGAAATATCGCCACCGGTCTTCATTACCCGATTCCGATGCACCTTCAAAAAGCCTATGCCCACCTTGGTTACAAGAAAGGCGACTTCCCGGTCGCGGAAAAGCAGGCGAACGAGATTTTGTCGCTTCCCATGTGTCCGGAGATGAAGGACGAGCAGGTCGAGTATGTCTCGGCGAACATCAGGAGATATTTCCATGGCTGAGAGGGAAGGCGTCTTCATCCATCCTCAGGCTATTTGCGAAAGCCCGAGTGTTGGGCCGGGAACGAGGATCTGGGCGTTCGCCCATGTCCTAGAGGGCGCGCGGATCGGAAGCCGGGTCAATATCTGCGACCACTGTTTCGTCGAAAACGACGTCGTCATCGGGGACAACGTGGTCATTAAGAACGGAGTCGCCGTCTGGGACGGCGTGACCATAGAAGACGGCGCGTTTCTTGGACCGAATGTCGCCTTGACGAACGAACGGTGGCCGCGGTCGGGTTTTCCCAAAGGGTTGGCCAGGACTCTGATCCGCAGAGGCGCCACGATCGGGGCCAACGCAACCATCGTCACCGGCATCACGCTGGGCGAGTACTGCACGATTGGGGCGGGGTCGGTCGTAACCAAGGACGTTCCGCCTTATGCCCTGATGTATGGAAATCCCGCCCGCCGGAAGGGATGGGTGTGCGTCTGCGGTTTGAAGCTCGCTTTCGGCCAAAAAGAAAAAACGTCATGTTCGTGCGGCAGGGAGTATAGGGAAGGCGACGAAGCGGTCAAACTGCTTCAATAATCAAGGAAAAGATAGCGCCCTTGAAAGAAAAGATATTGATTACCGGTGTAGCGGGATTTATCGGGTCGAATCTGGCCGCGCGACTGCTGAAGGAAGGACACCAGGTCGCCGGGATCGACAATCTCGCCTACGGGCTGCGGGAGAACGTCCCGAATGAGGTCGAATTCCATGAAAGAGATATCCGTGACCGGGGCGTTTATGGTCTTTTTGAAGGGGTCGATGCCGTCTTCCATCTCGCCGCCAAGAACTGCATCAGCGATTGCCAGGCGGATCCGCTCGAGACGGCCGATATCAACGTCACCGGAACGATCAACGTCTTCGAAGCGGCGCGGCGGGCAGGAGTCCGGAAGATCATATACGCGGAATCCTCGGCGCTTTATGAGGGGAGCGGTCTTCTGCCGACGCCGGAATCGGCCGTCCAACCCGAGAGTTTCTATGCCGTGAGCAAACTGGCCGGGATGCACTTCGCGGAGGCCTATAAGAGATATTACGGCATGACGTTCACGGCCTTGCGCTATTTCTGCGTCTACGGCCCCGTCCAGGATTATCGCCGGACGATCCCGCCGGTCATGAGCGCCTTTATAATCAAGCTTTTAAAGGGCGAACGTCCGGTCATCTACGGGACGGGCGAGAAGCGGCGGGATTTCGTTTACGTCGACGATGTCAACGATTTCCATCTTCTCTGCCTTCGCGATTCCCGGACCGATAATGAAACATTCAATCTCGGTTCGGGAAAGAATCATTCGGTTTTAGAGATCTACGATAAGGTTTCCAGGATTCTCGACGTTCGCGTGGAGCCGGAATACAAGCCCGACCTCCCAGGCGAAGCTCAAATGACGCTTGCCGACATCTCCAAGGTTTCGGCGCTCGGCTGGAAGCCGAAAACGGACCTCGAAACCGGGCTGCTCCAAGCCATTGATTACATCAAATCCGAAATGGCGGGGGGAAGGATTTGAGCGGCGGGGAAATGAAAGCCGTCTTGCTTGCGGCGGGCAAGGGGACGAGGCTCCGTCCGCTGACCGATGAGATGCCCAAGGTCATGGTTCCGATCGCGGGGAAGCCCATCCTCGAGCATCATGTCGAGCATCTGGCCGGAGCGGGAATCCGGGAGATCTTCATCAATCTCCATCATCTTCCGTAACGGATCACGTCCCATTTCGGGGATGGACGGAAGTGGGGGGTGCGGATCCGGTATTCGTTCGAACCTGAGATATTGGGTACGGCCGGAGCGGTGAAAAAGCTCGAAGCCGAGTTGCGCGGCGGCCCGTTCCTCGTCGTCTATGGGGACAATTACCTGGAGATGGATCTTTCCGGATTCATCGAGGCGTCGGCGGCCCGCGACTGCATCGGGACCATCGCCGTCTTCGAGAAGGCCGACGTCAAAGGGAGCGGCATTCTTAAGATGGGGAGGGGCGACGAGGTCGTCCGTTTCAAAGAAAAACCCGCTCCGGGCGAGATCTTCAGCCATTGGGTAAGCGCCGGGCTTTTCTACTTTCGGCCCGCCATATTCGAATACATCCCCTCGGGATATTCTGATTTCGGCTTGGACGTGATCCCCCGTCTTCTTCACGACGGAGGCCGTCTTTTCGCCCGCCGCTTTAAAGGCGGCGTTTGGGCCATCGACGATCTCAATCTATTGAACGAATTGAATGTTCATTTGTTAAAGGGGACGCCATGATCATTACACGAACGCCTTTCCGTTTCACGTTGGGCGGGGGAGGCACGGACCTTCCCGCCTATTACTCGAAACACGGGGGATTCATCTTCGCAGCGGCCATCAATAAATATATGGTCATCAACCTGAATCGGCCCATCGTGGATTGCCTCGTCCGGGTGAAGTACTCGAAGTCCGAAACGGTGAAGCACCGGGATGAATTGCAGCACGACATCGCCAAAGAAGCGATGCGGATGACAGGGATCGAGAGATCGCTGGAGATCGTTTCGATGGCGGACGTTCCTGCCGGAACGGGTCTCGGCTCTTCGAGCTCGTATGCCGTCGGTCTCCTTGCCGGCCTTCACGCGATGAAGAAGGAGGCCGTGGCCATGCAGGAACTGGCAGAAGAAGCCTGCGATCTCGAGATCAACAGGCTCGGCAAGCCGATCGGCAAGCAGGATCAATACATGGCCGCGTTCGGGGGCTTGCGGGTGCTCGAAATCGACAAGCGGGGGGCGGTGAAGGTCAGGAGCGCTCAAGTCGAGGATTCGACTCTCGACGAGTTGAACCGGAACCTCCTCATGTTCTATACCAACACCTCTCACAGCGCGACCCGGATCCTTTCGGAGCAGAGCCAGGGGGCCAGGGAGGACAAGAAGAACGTCATCGAAAGCCTGCACGTCATCAAGGAGATAGGCTATAAGGTCCTGGAAGCCGCGGAATCAGGGAACATCACGGACATCGGCTTGCTTTTCGACAAACATTGGAAATTCAAGAAAGACATGTCCGCCGTTATCTCCAACAGCTGGCTGGATGAAGTTTATGAATACGCTCTGCAAAACGGGGCCCTGGGGGGGAAGGTCACGGGAGCGGGCGGAGGGGGGTTCTTCGTGTTCTATGTCGAACAGGCCCATGCGAAATTCCGCGAGGCGATGAAAAGATCGAATCTTCTGGAAATGAGATACAGGTTCGAAGGCGATGGATCAACGGTCCTGCTGAACTTCATGAACGGGGCGAGATAAGGCATGGAGCTTCAGGACAAAGTCGCGCTCATAACCGGCGGCAGCCGGGGGATCGGGAAGGCCCTGGCCGAGGCTTTCTTGAAGAGAGGGGCGAGGGTCGCCATCGCGGCGCGAAAAGAAAAAGAAATGGAGGCCGCGGCGCGTGAACTGAGACAACCGGGGGATGTCATCGGCGTCCGGGCCGATATTTCGGATTCGAAGGATGTCGAAAGGCTTTTCGCGGCGGCCGCGGACAAATTCGGAAGCGTCGACATCCTGGTCAACTGCGCCGGCATTCAGGAGCCGATCGGCGGTTTCAAGGATGTGAATTTCGACGACTGGATTGAGAACATTCATGTCAACCTCATCGGAACCGCGATGTGCTGCAAAGCCGCTCTGCCTGGTATGATCGAAAAGAAAGCGGGAAAGATCATCAACTTCTCGGGAGGCGGGGCGGGTTACTCACGGCCTAATTTCTCGGCCTACGCGGTTTCAAAGGCGGGAGTCGTGCGGTTTACCGAGATCCTGGCCGACGAGCTGAGGGATTTCAACATCCAGGTCAACGCGGTGGCTCCCGGAATGATCGAGACCAAGATGTTGAAAGGGATTTTGGAGGCCGGGCCGGAGAAGTCGGGGCGGGATTATGAGCAAGTCCTTCAGCGAGCCGAAAAAGGATTTGATTCCTTAGAAAACGCTTCGGACCTTGTCTGCTGGCTGGCTTCGGAGAATTCCAGTTGGCTCAGCGGAAGACTCATCAGCGCCGTCTGGGATCCTTGGAGGGAGTGGAAGGCGGCGGGAACCGGAGCGTTGGAAAGAGATATGTACACCCTGAGGCGAATCGACGGAAGGAACTTCATAAAGAAATGATCCGCGTAGGGATCGTCGGGGCCGGATTGATCGGGAGAAAAAGGGCGGAAGCGATCGCTTCGCTCTCAGCGAACTTGAAGGTCGATCTGGTCAGCGATATCGACGGGGATAAGGCGGGCGAACTAGGCCGTTTTTGCGGCGCCGCTCCA
>JALHUR010000169.1 GCA_022867325.1 Candidatus Aminicenantota bacterium
CCCGGACCGAGGCCAGCGACTTGAGGGTCTTGGGCGTGTAGACGAGATCCTCCAGGTAGCCCGCGAACACGCCCGCTTTCCCGACCGAATCGAGCATGTCCAGGGCTTCGGCCGCCGACCGGCCGAGAGGCTTGGTGCACAGGACGGGTTTGCCGGCCCTGGCGGCAAGCGTGACGGCCTCCCGGTGGAGGTCGTTGGGCAGCCCGACGACGACGATGTCGGTCTCCGGATCCTCGACGGCTTTCTTGATGTCGCTCGTCCAGCGGGGAATTTCCCAGCGGCGGGCGAAGGCGGCGGCCTCCTCCTCGGTCCGGGCGCAGACGGCGCCGACGCGGTCGCGGCTCCTCCGGCCTTGGATCGTCATGGTGTAGAACGTGCCGATCAGGCCGGCGCCGAGCATGGTCACGGCATGGGATTTATTCATCGCGGTTCCTCCCCGGACGATACTGTTCTCTCCTCCTATTTAGCCGGGACGATGACTCCGCAAGACGCGGAGCAGATTCTCCCGGGAGAAAACACGAATGTCCTCGGCCCGTTCGAGGAAGGGAGATACGTCCCTTGCGACGACCCGCCAATCCGCTTCGGCAACGATCGACTCCAGGATTCCCCTCCAGGCTTCGGGGCGGAAGTTGGGGATCGATCCCCGCTTCTGGGCCAGGGCGTTTTTCAGGAGAAGCGGCGCGGGCTTGAGGTCTTTCCATCGGCTCAGATACCAGAAGAGATCGTAGTAGTCGCGTCCTTTGGCGTAGGGGCGGGTGAGAAGGGCCGCGATTTTGGCCGTGAACTGGGATTTCAGGTCATAATGCAGGATGAGAATGGGGCGGTAGAGGTTCACGATCGTCCGCTCGCCGGACCAGCCTCGAGGCGGCCGGGCATCGACTTCCACGGCGATCGTCAGCTTCCGCTCCGGGCGGTCCGTGAGACGGAGATCGAAGAGGAGCTTGGGAAAGCGGAATTCGGCCCTCTGGACGATCCGATCCTCGTTCATGGAAAGAGAGAGATCGTATCCCGCTAGCCCGAGCTCCGCCTGGATTTTCCTCATTTTCGGGCCGAAGCCGGCGGCCCGCCATCCCGGCGCGGCGGAGAAGTCGAGGTCCTCAGAAAATCGGGGGATCCGGTAGAGGAAGCGAAGGGCCGTTCCGCCGACGAAATAGAGATGCGTCCCGGCGCCGGTCTCCTGAAGGGATCCGAGAATATCGTTTTGGAGGTATTCCCGGAGGATTTGGAGGGAGTGCCGGGAATTCCGGGCCGTCTGGAGGGCGATGTCCTTCACGGCTTTCTCCGGGCGGCCGCGAGATACTCCGCCGCTTCGGACAGCGTCCGCGCGAAGCCGGGCCTCTTAACTGAGGCGCCAAGACGGCGGAACTCCCTGACATCGAACCGGTCGAGGTTCTGAAGCCTCAATCCTTCGAGCCAGAGGATCGAAAAACTGTTCCCCTGAACGAAGAGGTAGATCAGGTCGAGAAGCGCTTTCTCGGGTACGGCGGCAGCGATCCTTTCGCCGGCGATCTCAAAAGACCGATAGCCGCAAAAGAATCCCGGGGCCACGTGGTGATAGAGGAAGACGCGGTTCAGGGCTTCGAACTGCGTCCCGCGGCGCGTTGTGATCGACGTGGGCTGGAAGGTCGCTTCGGGGATCAGCCCGTGGTATTGAAGAGCCCATTCGAGGGAGAGATAGGAGGGGTGGACGACCGTGTTGGCGATGGCCGCGTCGCTCACCTCCTTCGTCCGGTAGGGGTTTTCGATCAGGTACCAGCCGCGGCGGATAGGGGCTAGCTTTCCCGCCTTGACCCAGCGCGAGAGCTGGACGAGGACGCTCGCCCGCGGGTCCGGGAAGATCGCCGGATGGGAGGTGTGGAAGAGCGGCTGGGCCGTGAATCGTTCAAGGAAGTCTTCCCATCTCATGGCAATATATTAACAATATTGTTAATTTAATGCAATATATTAGCTTTTGCTAATCAGCGCCATTTTTCATCGATTTCACCGGCCTGGGCTTCCGCCGGGCCCCGAGCCCGCGGGCGGGCGCTATTTGGCCCGCGGAGCGGCGTTCTTCACGTGACGGTCGAACCACGCCAGCATCTCGAACAGCACGTGCTCTATCGATTCCCGCGCCGCGTAGCCGTGGCTCTCGTAAGGCAGCATGACGAGGCGCACGGTCCCTCCGACGCCCCGCACGGCCTCATAGAGCTTTTCCGACTGCATCGGGACGGTGCCCGGATTCTGGTCCAGCTCTCCATGGATTAAAAGCAGCGGCTCGTTGATCTTGTCGGCCTGCAGGACCGGCGAGAGCTTGATGTACGTGTCGCGCGCCTGCCAGTACGTGCGCCTTTCATTCTGGAATCCGAAGGGGCGCATCGTGTGGGTGAAGGCGCCGCTGCGCGCGATGCCCGCCCGGAAGAGGTCCGAATAGGCGAGCAGGTTGGCCGTCATCAGCGCGCCGTGGCTGTGGCCGCCGACGCCGACGCGCTCCGGGTCCGTCACGCCCAGCTCGACCGCTTTCGCTATGGCGGCCTTGGCGTTCGCGACGATCTGGTCGACGAAGCTGTCGTAGGCCGTCTCGGGAGGGCCGATGACCGGCATCGCGGCGTTGTCCAGCACGGCGTATCCCTGGAGGAGGAAGAAGAGCTGCGATGAGCCCCTGATGGTCGTGAACCGCTTGGACGATCCCGCGATCTGGCCGGCGACCCCCTTCTCCGCGTAATCGAGCGGGTAGGCCCAGACAACCGTGGGCAACGCAGTCCCCGGCTTGGTGCCGGGCGGCAGATAAAGCATGAACGACAGGGGAAGGCCGTCGGCTCGCGTGTAGGTGACGAGGCGCTTGCTGATGCCTGCGAGTTGGGGGAATGGATTGGGGAAGTTCGTAATCGCCCGCGAGGCGGACGCCCAGGTTGCTTCTCCCGCGGGGGCTCCCTTCAACGGCTTTTTCGCCAATGTCCGCACGAAGAAATTGGGAGGGTCGGAGGGCGATTCGCGCCGGGTCATGAAGGTCCCGGCCGCGGGATTCAGCCAGGCCGCGAAGTACTCGTAGTTCGCGCGATCCGAGCGGAAGAGCCGTTCCGTCTTGAACGTGCGCAGGTTCAATCGGTCGAGGAACGGCCTGTCCCCCTCGGGGGAGGAGCCGCTGCCGGAGAGATAGATCCACTCGTTATGCCGCAGAATCGCATAGGCTCCCGTCGGCAGCACCCGGTAAATGGGATTGCCCGGGTTTTTGTACCGGTCGTCCTCGCTCAATTCCAAAAGTAGCCGCGGCGGAACAGAGCGATTGTCGGCGTCGACGATGAAGGTCCGAATCCAGTGGCGATCGGGGTCATAATCGGACAGGAGGGCCAGCCCTCCCGTTTCGATCCATTGAAGGTCGGCAAGCCGCTGTTCCGTCTTGCACAGCTCGCCGGCCGTTCCCCCCACCGGCTTGAGCATCAGGCGGTCGCGGTTCGGGACCTTGGTCTTGGGATTGCCGCCGTCGAGCGCCTCGGCCCAAACCAGGGTGGCCGGCTCGGTCGGGCGCCACATGTGCTCCCGGGGACCGGCGGGCACGCCATTGATGGGAACCTGCTCGGCGAGGGGCAGGCTGGCCGCTGTTTCAACCGGCTCGCCGGCCGTCGTCCAGACCTCCACCTCTTTGGGGAATCTGTAATAGGCGCATAGGTAGGAGTAGGGACGGTGGATGCGTTCGACCAGAATATACTTTCCTCCGGGCGCGGCCGAAACCTGTCCGAAAACGGCGGGCTGGCCGATCGGAGTCGCCACTCCCGATGACATATTCACCAATGCGAGCTGGGACGTCGTGTAGTAGTCGAACAGGTCCGCGTCATGGGGATTCTTCAGAACATCCCGAGCCTCGTAGGTGCTGCTGGCCGCGGATACGCCCAGGCTCTCTTGGATCTTCGGACCCGGCGGGACGAGCGGCGCTTCCGGAGGCGCGCCCCGCCCGGCCGGCACGGTCTTTACGAGGAGGGTCTTCCGGTCCGGCATCCACTGAACCTCGAACCTCAGGAGCGGGTTGACGCGCAGACCGGGAATCCGGCGCGCCGCGCGCGCGGCGACGTCCACCACCCAGAGCTCGACCCCATCCGAGGCCTCGTTGGTGAAGGACAACAGGGTCCCGTCGGCGTTCCACTGCAGAGCGCCGATGCGGTTCACGCCGGCGGGCAGGGGAATCGGCGTCTCGGCGCCGTCGGAAACCCTTTTCAATGTCAATCCGACCCAGTAGTAGATGGAGCTCCGCTCCGCATTGGTCCGCGGGTTGATCCGGACGCCGGCGAGGCGAAGCATCGGCTCGGCCAGGTCCGAGATGGCCGGATAGATCATCGGCTGGGCCAGCGCCAGCATGTCGCGCGTCGGGCTCAAAAAGGGAGTCGGCGGAAGCGGCGCGTTCAGGATATCCAATACCTCCTTGGGCGGCTTTTCATACTTCTGTTGGCCGACGGCCGGTCCTGCGCATACGAGAAAGGCCAGGACGCCGATTATTAGGGTCTTCGTTCTCATGACAACCTCCTCTAGAATATTCCGGTCCGCCCGCTGCGCGGGTCGACGAAGTTTCTTTTACGCTTATTCTAATTCCGTGGGCTAACAATATCAATTCAGAGATGACGCACGCAAACATCTCTGCTCCCCACCGAGGTCAGTTGCCTGAGCGGACCCGGGAGGAAGCCGCCGGCGCGGTCAGGCCCCGCGCCAGCAGCGGAAGCATTTCCCGAAGATAGCGGTCATAGTCGAACAGGATGAACCCGCCCGTTTTCTGCTTACGGGTTTCAAGAACCTGCACGATGACCTGATCGAGGGGAAGCCCTTCGCTCGAGACGCCGATCCCCGGCCTGACCGGTAGGCGGCCGCCCACTTGGCGGAGCTGGCGCCGGACGGTTTCGGCGAAGGCGCTCGAATCCGGCGTGTAGTCCATGGGCAGCACGAAATCGAGGATGCCGGCGCGGATCCAGTCCAGCCAATCCTGCCCGACCGATTCCCGGCAGTCCGGATAGTCGGAGAAAACGGCGGCCGAGATCCGGACGGCCGGCCTGATCGACTTGGCGCGATCGTGCACCTCCTTGACCAGCCGGGTGATCTGCCGGCAGCGCCAGTCCCGGTACTCGGTTTTGAGCGGGCCGCTGTAACAGTCCTTCGGCCAGTCGACGACCTTCTTCCCTCGGTCGGATTCGAATCTCCGCCGGCAGCCCGCGCAGTAGCAGGTCGTGTCGTCCGGATAGCGGATATAGTCCAAATGAATTCCGTCCACGGCATAGCCGCGCACGACCTCGAGCAGGGAATCCCGTTCCAAGGCCAGGTTGAGGGGATTCGATGGGCAGAGCCAATCGATGTCGTTCCCCTCGACATCAACTTGTGTCCTGCCGGCCGCTCTCATGCGGCCGATGAACGACGGCGGCGCCGAAGACAGATTCCAATCGACCTTCCAGACGTGCATCTCGAGCCCGGCCGCCCGGCAGGCCGCCAGGCACTGCGCGATCTGATCGCCCAACCGCCGGAATTCGTCGGAATGGGGAAGGAGCTTGGACGGATAATGGGCACTGCCGCCGTCCAGCATATTGGGGAAAACGGCGCCGAAGCCGCCGGCCTTGAGCTCCCGCGCCGAGCGCGGCCAGTCGCCCGGCCAGACGCCGGTGCCGGTGTGATTCCAGACGGCGCGGAATTCCCCCGGCCGCGGACGCTGGCAGAGAGCATAGGCTTTAACGAGGGCCTCGTGCGCGGCGAAGGCCGGGGAAAGGACGGCGGGAAAGCGCTTCCGGTCAAAGGCCTTCTTGGCGTCCGTCCAGGAGCGCTTGGCCGAGGCGAGCGCGTCTTCCACGTCCCGTGGGTTGAGGCTTCCGGCGGCAAGCTTTTGGATTCCGGCATGCGCGTGGTCGAAACTCTTGTAGAGCGCCACCCGTCCCAAGACATCCAGGACGCCGCGCGCGACGTCGCGGGCGAGATCCGGCACGTCGTGTACGAGGAGCGCCAGGACCATTTGCTGCTGTCTGAGCGGATCGTCCGCCAGAAGGACGTGCGACATGTAGGATCCCCGCCGGCCGTTGAGCAACGCGGGATAATCCAGGACTTTTCCGCCGGCGTCCTCCCATTTGGCCAGGACCTTGGTCGAGGACTGCGAGGGCGCCGCGATGACGAAATTCGAGGATGCCTGCAGAACGCGCTTGGGCATGCCCGGACGGCTCGTCGTGAACGACAGAACCGACACGTCGGTACCGGTCCAGCTAACCTGATCGACGCCGAGAAGGTCGCTGACCCGTTCGTCAATGTCGTAAAAAGCCCAGACCTTGCCGCCCCCGGCAACGTAGGTCCGGACCCGGTCGAACTCGCCGTCGGATAGGTCGCCGTTGTAGGGAAAGACGGCCAGGCGCGATCCGGCCAGACCGCCGGTTTCGACGTCCTTGGCGGCGATCTCGCCGAAGGACACGTTGAAACGGGTCAGCCAATCGATGAACGGCCGGCAGAACTCCTCGACGTCCTCCCCGGACCGCTCGGCCCGGACGATCGCGACCGGAGAGCTGTAGGCCCAGAGGCGATCCGAGTAGATTACGGTATTTTCCGAAGTCGAGCGCCAGGGCGACAGCCGAATCCCGTCGATCTTGTCCCACCCGGCCGGACGATCTTCGCTGCCGAATCGGCCCTTCTGGAAAACGAGCGTGTTCCAGCCGGGACGGGTGATGTCCTGGCTTTCGGCATACCATCCGGACCGGCTGTGAAAATAGAGAGTCACGACGTCGACCGGCCCTGGATTCGAGCAGTACAAGCACAGCGCAAAGCACTGATACCCGCCGAGGTCGAGCGAAACGTCCCGGTCCCAGTAACAGCGCTCGCGGCCGGACGCGCTGAAATCGCAGCGAAACGCGCCGAGAAGCTGAGATCCCCAGGGCCCGCTCGCAGCGACATCGGGCGGCGGCGATCCCGCTCCGCTCCGCCAGGCGGCCCTGATCGCCGCCGCGTCGGGATAACTGAAGGAATCGATGTCAACCCTTCGACTACCCGGCATGAATGCCGGGGCTTGATCAGGGTTAACCCTGAGCCCACTCAGCCCCATCCCCTCTAAAGGGGCTGAGTACAAAAGTGTCGCTTCTCGTCCCCGCCATGAAAGGCGGGGCTCCGATTTTAAGCCCCGCCTTTCAGGCGGGGTAGCGTCGGCGAACGGGTCAAGACCGGCCAGGGCGGCGGCCGAGAGCAGAAAAATGAGCAGCCCGCCCACCGGCCGGATTAACGTCGAAAAACGATTCGATCCATGATGCATGTTTAGGTAGATACCTTTCGCGGCCTCCGAATTCTTGGGGCCGGCTTCTTAAACTCGATGAGTTCGACCGGGGCGCCGTTGTCCACGATCATCGCCACTCGAACTCCGGAGGAAGGGGATGTCACCGGACCCAGAAGCTCTTTCCCTTCGAGGGCGGCCTCGAGATCATCGACCTCGAAAGCGATGTGGGGGACGGTCCTCACGAGTTCGGACACCGGGCAGTCCGGCTCGAACCGCATCCATTCGATCCCGTACGGGCTGGTCTCGAACCCCGAAACATGCAATTTCAGGCCCGTCAGGCGGATCTCGCCGGGGCGCGCGATGTCGGTGGGAATGCCCAGATGATGGTAGCGCCAGCCCATCTCGGCCAGCGCCGCCGGAGGTTCGTGGTCTTTGCGTTTCCTGGCGAGTTTGGTCTTTTTCATTTGGATCACTCCCTGGCCGGCGTTTATGAAATCGTAGCTTGAAACGCCGGACGATGCAACCCCGCAAATTGAAAAAGCAGGCTGGCTGTGATAAATAGGAAAACATCGGGAAGGAGTGAGGGCAAACATGAGCCAGCGATCCATCGTATCTACAATCGGCTGCGCTGTCAGCGGAGTTCTGTTTTTCTTGGCGCTCTTAGGGCTCGCTGCCGCGCCGCCGGCTGAGGCCAAAACCGACACCATCAAGGCCGTGTTTAAGTATCGCGCGCCCGACGGAACGGACAAGCCGGTCCGATACGCCTACGCCG
>JALHUR010000170.1 GCA_022867325.1 Candidatus Aminicenantota bacterium
AGCTCTGGACGGCATCAAGCTCTCCTTCGATCGCTTCCGCGAGCCCGTTTCCGACCTCCCGGCGGCCGAGATCCGCCGCCGCGCCGTGCTCAATCGGTCGGACGTCCTGGCCTCGCTCTCCGAATACGCGGCCACCCAGTCCGCCCTGCAACTCGAAATCGCCAAGCAGTATCCCGATTTTAGCCTCGGTCCCAGCTACCAGCTTGACCAGACCGACGGCAAATGGATGATCGGGTTGACCCTCGACCTCCCCATCTTCAACCGCAACCGGGGCCCGATCGCCGAGGCCGAGGCTCGGCGCCGGGAAAGCGCCGCCCGCTTCCTGGCCCTCCAGTCCCAAGTCATCGGCGAGCTCGACGCCGCCGTCGAGGACTGCCGTTCAGCCCTTCTTAAATCCAAGGCTGCCGAAGACCTCTTGGCCAACCTGATCAAGCAGGAGGCGACGGCCCGTGTCCGGCGAGAGCTCGGGGAAATCTCCATGCTTGAGTTCCTGGGCATCCGGCTCGAGCTCAACGCCGGCGCCCAGGCTCGGCTGGAAGCTTTGGCCCAGGCCCAGCAAGCGGTCGGGAGGCTGGAGAACGCGGCCCAGAGCCCGCTCGACGCGAAGGATTGGATTTATACAAAAACAGCGGAGGATTCCGGGCACCTGAAGGAGCGCAAGAATGACTAGACGCCAGGTCCTTACCGGGTTGATCATTCTGGCGGTTGTCGCGGTGGCAGCCATCATTCTCATCCATAGGCTCGGGCCCAGAGCCGCCGGAGAGGAGGAAGAAATCGCCACGGATGTCGCCGTCCATGTCGGAAGGATCGTCCGGGCGACGCTCCACCGATATGTTGCGGCCTACGGGACCGTGGAGCCGGAACCTCCGGGAGAGGGCAGGCCGGCGGCCGGGGCCTATCTGTCGGCTCCCGTGGGCGGCATCCTCGCCGAGATCCGCTGCACGGAAGGCGGCTTGGTCGAGAGCGGCGCGGTCCTCTTCCGGCTCAACACGCGCTTGGCCGAAGTCGCCGTCGCCAAGGCCCGGAAGGCGCTGGAGTTCGCCGAGCAGACGTACGAGCGCCAGAAGAAGCTGCTTGCGGCCGACAGCACCTCCCAGAAAGCCTACCAGGAAGCCGAACTGCAGCTCAACGCCGCCCGGAACGAGCTGACCGCGGCCCAAACGGAATTGTCCCTCCTCGAAATCAAGGCGCCGCTGGCCGGGACGGTGGTCCGGATCAACGCGCGGCTCGGCCAGTCGGTCGAGACGAACGCGGTCCTGGCCGAGGTCATCGCCCTCGACCGCCTCGTCGTGACGGCTCAAGTCCCCAGCCGGGAAGCCGGCCTGCTCAAGCCCGGCCAGCCGGTGGATCTCGGCCAGGGAAGCACGGCCGCGGGGAGGCTGACCGTCGTCGGCAGGGACATCGATCCCAGGACCGACACGGTACTGGTCCGGGCGTCCATCCCGGCGGGCGCGGGATTCAAGCCGGGCCAGTTTTTAACCATCAGGATTGTCTCGGAAGAGCGGCGCGACGTCCTGGCCGTCCCGGAAGCGGCCCTGATCGCCGACTCCGTGGGTGGAGATACCGGCACGATCGTGCTGGTCGAAGGCGACAAGGCCGTCCGGAAGCCCGTCAAGGCCGGCCTGCGCGAATCCGGGCTCGTCGAGGTCGAAGGCGAAGGGCTGAAAGAAGGCCTGGTCATCGTCACGACGGACGCCTATGGCATCGCCGGATCAACCAAGATCCACATCATCGAGAATAAACAACCTTGATAAGCAACGATACAGCCCTCGGCCGGTTCGCCACCCGTCACGCCCTTCCCATCGTCTTCATCTGCGCCGCCCTGTGCGCGGCCGGCGCCTTCTCGGCCCTGACCCTCTCCTCTTCGGTCTTCCCCCAAACCGACTTTCCCCGCGTGGTCATCCTGGTCGACAACGGCGTCATGCCCGCCGATGAGATGATGGCGACCATCACCCGGCCGATCGAAGAAGCGATGAAAGACATCCGCGGCGTCGCCACGATCCGTTCGACAACGGGCCGCGGCGCGGCGGAGGTCAGCGTCTTTTTCAGCTGGAAGGTGGACATGATCCAGTCGGAGCTCTATGTCCTCAGCCGGCTGTCCCAGATCCGGGCCTCGCTGCCCGCGACGGTCGAGACCTCGGTCTTCCGGCTGACCTTTTCGGCCTTTCCCATCCTCGGGGTCAGTCTCACCAGCGGCACGCGCGGCATCATGGAGCTTTGGGAGACGGCGCGCTATAATCTCAAGCTCCGCTTCCTGAGGATCCCGGGCGTCGCCCGCGTGGACCTCGTCGGCGGCCGGACGCCGGAATACCATATTGTGGTCGATCCGCTCCGGCTCGGCGCCGCCGGGCTATCCCTTTCCCAGGTCACGGAAGCCCTGACCCTTAATAATTTAGTGGCCTCGGCCGGCATGCATGAAGAGAATCACACGCTCTATCTGACCGTGGTCGACGGGCGTCTGCATTCGATCCGGGACATCGAAAACTTCCCGATGGCGATCATCAAAGGCCATCCGGTCCGCGTGCGCGACTTCGCCCGGGTCGAGCGGGGACCCGAGCCCGTTTTCAATATCGTGACCGCCGACGGAGAAAACGCCGTCCTGCTCAACGTCCGCAGCCAGCCCGACGGGAGCACCCTCGGCATCGCCAAGGCCCTCAAAGGACAATTGGCCGAGCTGAAACGGGAATTGCCGCCGGACATGAAGCTCGCTTTTTTCTATGACCAATCCGAGATCGTCCGCGCCTCGGTCGAGAGCGTTTGGGAGGCGATCCTCTTCGGTCTGTTCCTGTCCGTCGTCATCCTGTATTTATTCTTGAAAAATTGGGGAACGACGCTGGTCGCGACACTGGTCATCCCCGTCACGGTCCTGGTCACGCTCCTGTCGATGAAAATCGCCGGCCTGACATTCAACCTCATGACCCTGGGAGGCATCGCCGCGGCCATCGGACTCGTCATCGACGACGCGATCGTCGTCGTCGAAGCGATCCATACCAAACGCAAATCCGGCCGGGACCGGCTGACGGCCATCCGCGAGGCCATCAGCGAGATCTTCCGGCCTCTGGTCGGCTCGACCCTGACGCCCGTCGTCGTGTTCATCCCGCTGGCATTTCTGGAAGGAATCACCGGCGTCTTCTTCCGGGCCCTGGCGCTGACCATGGTCGTCGCCCTGCTGACGTCCTTGGTCCTGGCCGTGACCTTGACGCCCTCCCTGGCCGCCTGGCTGCTCCGTGCCCGGAAGAACGAACCGGCCGGGCTCCACGAGGAGCACGGCGGTCCTCTCCTGCAGCGCGTCATCGGGATCTACGAGACGGGGGTGAGGGCTGCTCTCAAGCGCCGCTGGCCGACGATCGGCGTCTGCGCCGGCGTCATGCTCCTGGCGATTCTCCTTTACAAAGGACTCGAGAGCGAATTCCTGCCGCCCATGGATGAAGGCGGCTTTGTCATTGATTATTTCACGCCGCCCGGGACGAGCCTCGCGGAGACTCACCGGCAGTTGCTGCAGGCGGAGAAAATCCTGCGGAAGGTGCCGGAGCTGGCCAGCTATTCACGCCGCACCGGGGCGAGGCTGGCCCTGTCCATCGCCGAGCCGAATACGGGCGATTTTCTTGTCAAGCTGAAAAACGACCGTAAGCGGAAAACCGCGGAGGTCATCTCCGAATTGCGGAGACGCTTCAACACGGAACTGCCGGGTTTGACCTGGGAATTCCCCGGGATCCTGGGCGACCTGATCGGGGACCTCATGTGGGCCCCCCGGCCCATCGAAGTGAAGTTGTTTTCGACCAGCCAGGCTTGGCTCGAGAAAAAAGCCCCCGAGGTTGAGGAAAGGATCAAAAAGATCACGGGCGTCGTCGACGTGTTCAACGGGCTGGTTTATACGGGGCCGACGATCAGCCTCCGTTTGCGGCTGCCCGATGCGCAGCGGTTTGGCTTGACGGCGGACGACGTGGCCGCGGCCGCCAACACGGCCATGCTGGGACAGACGGCTTCGTCCGTCCTCGAGGGCGACCGGGTGGTCGAGATCCGGGTCAAGGTGGATCCGTCGCGCCTCGACCGGCTGGCGAACCTGCGCGAACTGCCGCTGCGGACGCCGGACGGAACGCTCATCAAGCTCTCCCAGGCGGTCGATATCGCGGAAGAGCCCGGCCAGCTCGAGCTCCGGCGCGAAGACTCGAGGCAGGACGTGGCCGTTACGGCCAGGCTCGAAGGCCGCGACCTGGGGAGCGCCATGGCCGAGATCCGCGACATGTTAAGTAAGGACAAATCCATCCCGCCGGGAGCCATCGAGTACGGCGGCCTTTTCCAACAGCAGCAGGAGTCCTTCCGCAACCTGATGATCGTCCTGCTCATGGCCATCTTCCTCGTCTTCACCGTCCTGCTCCTGGAGTTCGGCTCGTTCTACGAGCCCCTGGCCATCGTCTTTGGAGCGGTGCTGGCTATGTTCGGAACCATCCTCGCCCTGTGGATCACGGGAACATCCCTGAATGTCGTCTCGCTGCTGGGGGCCATCATCGGGGTCGGCATCGTTGCCAAGAACGGGATTCTGATGCTGGATTTCGTCAAGGAGCTTCGGGCCCGGGGGCTGGACCTGGCCGAGGCGTTGGTCCGGTCGGGGCGGCGCAGGCTCCGGCCCGTCCTGATGACGTCGCTGGCCGCGGCCCTGGGGATGCTGCCCCTGGCCTACGGCATCGGCTCGGGCGCCGATATGCTGAAGCCTCTGGCGATCGCGGTCATCGGGGCCCTCTGCATCTCGGTCCTTCTGTCCTTGATCGCCACGCCCACGATCTATTTCCTGATGGTGGGACGGCGCGGGGCGGACTGAGTCGGCGGAGCCGATTTTGGCGCTGGGGCAGTTCAATTTGCCCGCCAGGGCGACCGCCAACAGCGCGGAACCTCAGAACAAGGTGTAGATGAAGGGGGCGATCGCGCTGCCCTCGGTCAGGAAGAGGAGGACGCCGACCAGAAGAAGGACGACGATGACCGGAATCAGCCAGTATTTCTTGTGGAG
>JALHUR010000171.1 GCA_022867325.1 Candidatus Aminicenantota bacterium
CTGTTCGGCCGACAGCTTGGTGACGCCGTAGGGGGAGAGGGGATAACAGGGGCTCGTTTCGGAGGCGGGAAGATCGGGCGAAAGCCCATAGACCGAGGAGGAGGAGGCGTAGACGAATTTCCTGAGGGCGGAGCGGTCCTTGGCCGCCTCGAGCAGACTCTGGCTGGCTTGTATGTTGTTCCGGATATAGACCGAAAAGTTCCGCCCCCAACTGGTCCGGACGCCGGCTTGGGCCGCCAGGTGGAAGACGACCTGGGACCGGCCGACGAGGTCATCGAGGTTCAAATCGTTGAGGTCGGCCTCGATGAATTCGAACCCGGGACGGGCGACGAGCTCCTTGAGATTCTTCTCCTTGATCCAGCGGGGGTAGAAGTCCATGAAGGCGTCGACGCCGATCACGGAACGGCCGCCATCCAAAAGCCCGAGCGAGAGGCGCGATCCGATGAAACCGGCGGCGCCGGTCACGAGGCAGGTTTCTCGACGGCTCATGGATTGGCCGCCTCGCGCATCCGCTTGATCGTGGCCACAGGATCGGGCGTCCCGAAGATCGAACAGCCGGCGACCAGGATATCGACGCCGTCCTTGGCCAGGGCGGCCGCGTTATCCAGGTTGACGCCCCCGTCGACCTCGACCAGGACGTCGAGTTTCAGGGACCGGATCCATTCCTTGAGACGCCGGATCCTGTCGTGGGTGGCCGGGATAAACGACTGGCCGCCGAATCCGGGGTTGACGGACATGAGCAGGACGTAGTCGAGCTCGGGAAGAATGTCCTCCATGCCCGCCAGCGGCGTCGCGGGATTCAGGACCAGGCCGGCCTTCTTGCCGAAGCCCTTGATCAAGGAGATATCCCGGTGAAGGTGGGAGGAGGCCTCGAGATGAATCGAGATCCAGTCCGCTCCCGCTTCGCTGAAGAGAGGGATGAAGAGAGACGGTTTCCGGACCATGAGGTGGACGTCGAGCGGGAGGGCCGTCCGCTTGCGGACGGCCGCGACCAGCTCCGGCCCTAAGGAGAGGTTGGGGACGAAATGGCCGTCCATAATGTCGACGTGGATGAGATCGGCCCCGGCCGCCGCCGCCTGTTCGACGGCCTGTTCGATCAGGGCGACGTCCGCCGCCAGGATGGATGGAGCGATGCGGACCATGCTACTTGCTGACCTCCAACGAGATGAGGTTCCGGCGCTGGATTCGAAAGCCGGGCGGAGGGGCCTGATTGACGACGATCCCCGGCTCATAGCCCGGATAGGAGACATAACGGATGTTCGAGACTTGAAAATCCATTCTCTTCAGCCGCTCGACGACCGCGGCCGCTTTTTTATAGAACAGGTCGGGCATCAGGAATTTCTGTTCGCGTTCGCCCTGGCTGACCAGGAGGCCGACGGCCGTCGTCCTCGGGACTTCGGACAAGGGAGCCGGCTGCTGGGCCAGGATCCGACCGGCCGGAAAAAGGGAGGTATGGATCTGGGTCATCCGGCCCCGGACGAGCCCGGCCTCCTTGAGGATGTCGACCGAGGCTTCGATGCTCCGGCCTTCGAGCTTGGGAACGGCAACGATCTCGCTCCCGGCGCTGAGGATAACCCGGATCGGCTTCGCGGGGCGGATCCGGGAGCCCGCCGAAGGTTCCTGGAAGATGATCTGGTTCCGGGCGAAGTCGCTGCTGGTTCGGACGCCGGCCACCGACAGGGTCAGCTTTTTCTTGTCGGCCTCGGCCTCGGCCGTTTGGATCGGCTTCCCGACCCAGTCGGGGATCGTGACCAGTTCCTGGCGTAGGATGATCTGGGAGGAGACGTTGGCGCTCAGAAAAAAGAGGTTCAGGGCGACAAGACAAACGATGGCGACCGTTAAGATTTTTGCGCGGCACATGATCTGTTCACGATTTGAGAAGAATACGTTCCATTTTTACCATAGAACCAAAACCAAGTAAACAGCCAAAACGTTCCAGCAAACCGCTTCGATTGATGAGCATCGCTATTTGCTTTATAATAACTTCTTTCGAAGGAGCACCCCAATGAATCGCATATCCGATTTCCGCAGCGACACCGTCACCCGGCCGACCGAAAAAATGCGCCGGTCCATGGCCGAGGCCGCGGTCGGGGATGACGTCCTGGGCGACGACCCGACCGTCCAAGTGCTCGAGGCGGCGGCCGCCGCCGTCATGGGCAAGGAAGCGGCCCTCTACGTCCCTTCCGGAACCATGGGGAATTCGATCGCCGTCAAGGCCTGGACCCGGGAGCTCGAGGAAGTCATCGTCGAGGAAAAATCCCATATTTATAACATGGAATCGACCCAAATGACCTTCATCTCGCGGGTGACGCCTCGCCCCCTCCGCTCGACCCGAGGGGCGATGGACCCCGACGACGTCCGCCGGAACATTCGCAAGGCTTCGGTCCATACGCCGCGGACTTCGCTCATTTGCCTCGAAAACACCCATAACAGCTGGGGGGGCGCCGTCGTCCCGATCTCCAATATAAAGGCCATCCGGGAGGTCGCCGTCGAACACGGCGTCAAGGTCCATATCGACGGCGCCCGGATCTTCAACGCCAGCCGCGCATCGGGCGTTCCCGTCCGTGAATACGCGGCGCTGGCCGACTCGATCCAGTTTTGCCTCTCCAAGGGTCTGTCGGCTCCGATCGGGTCCGTTCTGGCCGCGGACCGGGAGACCATCGGCCTGGCCCGCCGCCTGCGCAAAGCCCTGGGGGGAGGAATGCGACAGGTGGGAGTCATCGCCGCTCCCGGCTTGATCGCGCTGACCGAGATGGCGGACAGGCTCGGCGAAGACCATGCGCGGGCCAAACGCCTGGCCGAGGCCATCGCAGGCCTTCCCGGCGTTTTTTTGGATCCGGCTACGGTCGAGACGAATATTATCTTGATCGGGTTTGACCACCCGCGGCTGACCGTCGCCCAATTCCTGGCCGAGCTCGAGCGTCGCGGCGTCCTCGCCCTGGCCGTCTTCGGCGGCATCCGCTTCGTCACCCATAAGGACGTCGATGACGCGGATGTGGACCGGGGGATCGCGGCCTTCCGTGAGATTCTGAAGGACTGAGCTAAAGTTGAGTGCTTTGTGGGAAAGACCATCATGAACGAACGCGCCCGCGCCAGACTCCTGGCCGTCCTCGAGGAGCGCTATCGGGAGCGCACGGCGAAAAGCCTTGAGATCCACGAGCGCGCCCGGACGGTCATGGTCCGGGGCGGAAGCCACACCATTCGTCTCTGGCATCCCTACCCGCTGAGCATGAGCCGGGCCCGGGGGCCCCTGATCTGGGACGCCGACGGCAACGCCTACATCGACTATTGGCAAGGCCACTACGCCAACATCCTCGGCCATAACCCGGCGC
>JALHUR010000172.1 GCA_022867325.1 Candidatus Aminicenantota bacterium
GGATATTGGCCAGCGCTTTTTGGATGAGGGACTCGGACTCCGAATCGAGGGCCGAGGTGGCCTCGTCCAGGATGAGAATGGCCGGGTCCTTGAGGAGGGCCCGGGCGATGGCCAGCCTCTGTTTCTGGCCGGCCGAGAGAAGTCCTCCCCTCTCCCCGACCAGCGTGTCGTAACCCTTGGGCAAATCCATGATGAAGCCGTGGGCCTCGGCGGCCCGGGCGGCCGCCTCGATCCGCTCGGCCGGGGCATCGGCCATCCCGTAGGCGACGTTATTGCGGATGGTGTCGTTGAAGAGGATGATATCCTGGGACACCAGACCGATCCGGGACCGGAGGGAAGCCAGGGTCACTTCGCGGATGTCGATTCCGTCAATCGTGACCCGGCCCGCCGTCGGGTCGTAGAACCGGGTCAGGAGGTTGATGATGGTCGTCTTGCCGGCGCCGCTCAGACCGACCAGGGCGACCGTTTCGGTCGGCTCGACCGTAATATCGACATGGCTGAGGACGGGCCTATCCTGGTTGTAGCTGAAGGACACGCCCTCGAAGCGGACCCGCCCTTTGACCGGCGGCATCGGGTAGGCCAGCGGAGGATCCTGGATTTGGGGGACGGCTTTGAGAAGCTCATCGATTCGTCCCCAGCTGGCGACCCCCTGCTGAACCTGGTTATTGGCACGGCTCAGGCGGCGGATCGGCATATACATGGAGAAAACGGCCATCACGAAGGCCCCGAAGTCGCCGGGGCTGATGTGCCCCTGGGCGATCCGGTCCGTCCCCACGATGAGGATGAAGGCGCCGGCGATCCCGCCGATAAACTCCATGAAGGGCGAGGCCATGCTCCCGATCCGGGCCAGCTTGATGTTCGTCCTGAAATAGCTGTAAGTGGCCTGGAGGAAGCGCTTGATCTCGAACTCCTCGGTCGTGAAGGCCTTGACGATCCGGTGGCCGGCGATCGTCTCATGAAGAAGCTCGTAGATGCGGGCCATCTTGACCTGGCCCTGGAGGCTTTTTTTCTTGAGCTGATGGCTGAAAGCGACCAGCGGGATGAGGGCCAGCGGAGTAATGACGAATAAGGCCAGGGCCAGCTGCCAATCTTTGACGAAGACGTAGACGAGGAGGGCGATCAGAATGAACAATTCCTGGGCCAGGTCTCCCAGGCTGCCCGAGACCGCCTGCTGGATTTTATCGACGTCGTTGGTCAGCCGCGACATAAGCTCGCCGGTCGAGACGCGGTCGAAATAGCCCGCCGATTGATAGATGAGGCGAGTATAGAGGTCGTCCCGAATCTTTTTGATGACCTTATGGCCGATCGCTTTCATGAAGAACGAGGAAAAATAGTCGAAGAGGCCCTTCCCAAAGATGACGATGACGAGGATGAGGGGGAGGACCCACTTCAGGTCCGCGTCCGTCACATGGAGGCGGCTGAAAAAGACGTCGAGCAGGCGGGTTTTAGCCGGAACTTTGCCCGGGGCGAGCGGGAAGAGCTTGTCGATGATGGGCTGGACGAGATCGACGAACAGGTAAGTGAACAAGGCGACGAAGAGGTTGGCGACGAAGGAGAGGGCTATAAGCCTTTTCTCCTTGAAGGAGAGCCGGAAAAGCTGGAGGATCTCTTTCATGACACCTGTCCGGAGGCCGCCGCGAGCAGGCCCGCGATGCCCAGGGCGTTCAAGGCCGAGCCCCGGGTCAGGATGACTTTGGGCGCTCCCTGGAACTCGGTCAGCTTGCTGAACTCCTCCTTGACGTCGGTGTCGTAGAATTCCATGACCTTGACGGGGAATTTCTTGCCGTCAAGGACATCTTTGAGTCCCTTCCCCCGGAGCGTCTCGGTGCCGACCAGAGCGCAGCGGAGAGAAGTTTGAGTCTTCATGCCGATCGGTCCGGGCTCAGGCGGATCTGCCGTACCCCGCCATCATGAGGTACATCCGGTCCTTGAGGGCAAGCTTCTTTTTTTTGATCTCCTTCTCGGCGAGGAGATCCTCCTCGGACAGGGCGGATTTCCGGCGAAGATCCGCGAGCGCCCGGTCAAAGCCCTGATGTTCCTCAAAGATCCGCCTGAACTCTTCGTTCTCGCGAAGCATGCGTTCCTTGAGCTCTCTCTCTTCCATGAAGCCGTTCTCCAACGGACAAGATTAACACATCCGGGGAGCTAATTCAATTTGGCCCGGACGCCTCTTTCCTGACGCGGACCCCGGCTCCATCCCTAATCCCTGAAATAGGACTCCAGGCGGACGGCCAGGCTCGGCCAGGTGAATTCTCCGATCTTCCGGAATCCGGCCTCGGCCAAACGGCCGGCCAGGGAGCTGTCCTCGATGAGGCGGCGGAGGGCGCGGGCGATGAAATAGGGGCTTCGGAGGGGGACGACCAGGGCCGTCTCCCCCGGCAGCGCGAAGTCCCGGCTCCCGCTCGGGGTGCAGACGATCGGGAGGCGGCAGGCCATGGCCTCGGCGGCCGTGTTGGCCCAACCCGCCCGTTTCTCGGCGGAGACGAAGGCGTCGGCCCGTCCGAACAACCAGGCCATCCTACTCTGGGGAAGGTCGAGGTGGAATTCGTGGGGGACGGACGTCTTGATCAGGGGGCGGGGGTCCCGCCGGTCTTCTCCGACCAAGCTGTCGAAGAAGACGAGGCGGAGCCCGGGGTGGCGGCGCCTGAGCCGCTCGACGGCCTTGATGACCAGCGGGATGCCTTTCCGCCGCTTGGTGACGCGGCCATAGCAGAGAACGCTGAATTCGCCCGGCGGCCGGTCCGGTCTCTCGGCCGGGTCGAGGGGATGGAAGATCTCGGTGTTGACGCCGCCCGGGGCGCGGCGGCAGACGACACCGTACCTGCGCTCGATCCGGCGGCAGAGGCC
>JALHUR010000173.1 GCA_022867325.1 Candidatus Aminicenantota bacterium
CGAGGCCCATCCCGGGCCCCACAGCGCCTGGTTCTGGGACAAGGCGATCGCGGGCGGCGGGGCCATCGTCGACATGGGTTGCCATTGCATCGAAATCATCCGGAATTTCATCGGGAAGGGGGTCCGGCCGGTCGAAGTCCTGTGTACCGCGGATACGCTTGTCCATCCCATTTCGGCGGAGGATTCGGGAATCGGCCTCATCCGCTTCGAGAACCGGGCCATCGGCCAGTTCGAGGTCAGCTGGACCTTCCGGGGAGGCATGGACCTGCGGGACGAGGTCGCCGGGACCGAGGGGACGATTTGGCTCGACCACTTCCAAAGGACCGGGTTCGAGATGTACACGGCCGCCGGCGCGGGCGGCTACGTGGCGGAAAAAGCGGAGGGGGAGAAAGGGTGGCTGTTCCCGGTCGGCGACGAGGTCCACGCGCTCGGCTACGTCGATATGTTCAACGACATGTTCGACGCGCTGGACGAGGGACGGCTTCCCCATGAAACATTTTTCGACGGCTACGTCGTCAACGCCGTCATCGACGCCTGTTACGCCTCGGCCGCCTCCAAGCGCTGGGAGCCGGTCCGGCTCGAACGCTGGGAGGCCGCCCCGGAAAAACCCGGAGCGGCATCAGGCGGCCGCGAGGGCCGGGGTCCGGTCCTCATCAAGAAGGAGCGCATGCCCGACGGCCGGACCAAGCACATCTTCAAGGACCCGGCGACGGGCGCGATCACGGAGAAGATCGAAGACTGAAAAAAGAACCCCGGATGACGAGGGATAACGAGCTTAAGAAAATGAACCCGGGCGGACGCCGCGCGCCGATCGTCAGAACTCGAAGACGACGACGCCGGTCCGCTCGGCCATCTGCTTCCGGATGTCCTCGACGAGGAGCTTGCCTTCCTTCTGGGCTTTGACGGCCCGGAAGATCTCCGCGGTCGTCAGCAGCGCGTTCCCATCCTTCTGGGACTCCTCGGCCATCCGCCCCGAGAACGGGCTCGGCCTGAGGCCGGCGTCCTGTCCCGAAAAATAATTGCCGATCAAGACGGACTTCATCCGGGTGTTGCCGAACTCCTGCATCCGCCGGCCCTTGTAGCGCTGGAGGAGCATGGCATCCTCGTCGGCGGCGCCGCCCGGCCCGCTCCGGATATTGATGAGGAGGACGGGCTCCTTGCCCAGCTTCTCCTCGACCTTGAGGTCGCTCCGCTCGAACAGCCAGATGTCTTCCTCCTTGGAGCGGATCACCCGTTTCCAATATTCATTGACATCAACGCTCTGCCAGCCCAGATAATTCATGGTTTCCATGACGGCCGCCTTGAGCTCGGCCCCCTCGGCGACGAGCAGCCGTTGGAACATTTCCTGGCCCTTGGTCTTGGCCTCTTGGATCTTGAGGTCGAGCCGGCGCAGGATCTCATCGTACTCCAGCTTGACTTCCTCCCTCTTCTTGATGAGCCGCGCCAGTTCCGGGAATTGGTACGCGGCATTCTCGAGCCAGTGGCCCTGCTCGGTAAAGAGATGGGGAGCCAGAACCGGAAGAATCTCGCGGAGAATGAGGAGGGCCGCTTCGTAGTTCTTCTCCCCGAACCAGGGCAGCAGCAAGTAGCCGCCCTGACCTCTTTGGACGAGAATCGCGATCGGGAGGCCGTCGGCGCTCTGGGCCAGGACCCGGACCTTGAAAGCCCTCTCCGCCCGGCGGAGGTCGATCTCCCAGTGGGTGGCGTAGTGGATGGGGAAAAGCTCGAAGGCGTGGAGGATGTGCTTGTTGAACGAGCGGAATAAAAGGTCGAGCGGATTGTCCTGGGCCGTGACGACGGCGCCCGGTGTGGAATTGTTCCTGTACTCGAGCTCGGGGATGGTCCCGATGACATTGGTGAGATGGAACGGGGCGCTGGGGCCGATGAAGCAGGTCACATAGCCGCCCCTCTCGACCAGGCTCTCGACGGTGGCCGAGCCGTCCGAATGAACCTGGCTGGCCGGGTTGTCGTGGAGGACCTGGTAGAAAATGATCCGGCAGTC
>JALHUR010000174.1 GCA_022867325.1 Candidatus Aminicenantota bacterium
CGAGAGTGTCTGCGGCGGAAGCGGATCCGGGCTGATGCCGCGGACCGTCCTTCGCTCCCGGATGGAGGCCAGCAGGGACTTGCCGCCGTCCTTCTCCGGCTTTAGCAGAGTGATCGGCTGAAGATCCTGTCCAAGGCTGACCTTGGGCATTCCCAGCACGGCAAGCGCCGGCACAGCCGTCACCGCGCTCTTGACGAACGTTCTGCGATTCATCGGACCCTCCCTGGCCTCTAAGGGACCAAATTCCCCTCCTTCTCCGCCGAGACCATCCGTTTCGAGACGATGATAATGCCGGCCGCGAAACGAAGTCAACCCCTCGACTCCCCGGCATGAATGCCGGGGCTTGTTCGGGGTTAACCCTGAGCCTCGCTTCTCGTCCCCGCCTTGAAAGGCGGGGCTTAGCGTCGGCGAATGGGTCAAGGGACGTCCTTGACATGCTCCAAGCCCTGATTTATGCTTCTTGACGGCGACGATACGGGAGAAGGAGAAAAAAGAATGAGAAGAAAACAATTATTAAAATGGTTTTTTCCCGCAGCCCTGCTTGGGATGAGTGTCTTGATTATGGCGAGCTGCAATAGTTCAGAATCCACCAAGCCGGCGGATGAAACGAGAACATTCACATCGACGACCGTAGAGGGCCACGCTCATACCGTCACCCTCAAGAAATCCGATATTCAGGCCCGCCCGGCGGAGGGACTTACTATGAACACCTCTTCTTCTTCCGGCCACACCCATACTTTTAGAATGACGAAGGCGCAATTGGATTCCATTATCGGTTCGACGCCTGTCACGGTCACGACTTCAACCGACAGCGGTCATTCCCACGATTTCGCTATCAGCAACTGGTGGTGGTAATAAAGAAATATTTTTGGCGAAGGAAACATAGGAAATTGCTTTTTCCGGGGTATGGTGAAAGGCCGCTCCGGGCAATAAATCTCCCCTCCTCTCCATATCGGTACTATATTTCCGGCCTGTTGGCCCTGTCAATCGCCGCGAAAAGTCGCGAAAAGATTGCCCGATGCTCCAATCGGGTTAAGAAACCCTTACGCACTGGACAAAAGACGATAGACTCCTGCTCCCCGTGACAAGGAGATAATCAATTGTGACCAAATTGTGACTATCCCCAGTATATTTCCATATAATTTGGTATACCTCCGCATACCCTGAGATAATCTGTAAATTGTAGAGAAGACTGACTATGACTTTGTTTTGAGGAAGTCAAGCGACTCTAGAGGCTCCCCGGATTCCCTCCCCGGAGCCCGGACGGGATTATGAACCCGCTGCAGGCGGCCAAGCGGGGCAGTGTGGATCCTCTGTTTTTTTATTTATTTCTTTTTTTATCTATCGTATAGTACCTAATCTGAGCGGACGTGGATCCGCGGCGGAATCCATCGTAAATTTCGGGCAGGGAGAGACGATGAAAAAGACGCTGAGCGAGGCTTTCCCCAAATCCAAGATTTTTTCCAGGAGCAAGCTGTTTCGGACTAAAACCCTGGACCAATGCATGGAGGACGCCGAACGCCCCGAGTATCAGCTCAAGCGCGTCCTGGGGCCGTTCCAGCTGATCCTGTTCGGCATCGGCGCCATCATCGGAGCCGGCATCTTCGCCACGATCGGGACGGCCGCGGCCGGCGACGCCTACCGGCCGGGCGCCGGACCGGCCCTGATGGTCTCCTTCGTCATCACGGCCATTGTTTGCAGTTTCACGGCCCTCTGCTACGCCGAGTTCACCTCGATCGTGCCCGTCTCGGGGTCGGCCTACACCTACTCTTACGCGACGCTGGGCGAGCTGGTGGCCTGGATCATCGGCTGGGACTTGATCATCGAGTATGCGGTGGGCAATATCGCCGTGGCCATCTCCTGGGCCAACTACTTCAAGACATTCCTCAAAGGGTTCAACATCATCGTCCCCGACTGGCTGTCGATGGACTACCGGACCGCGGCCAGGATCGTGGACGCCGAGGGCGTCAAGGTCGTCTACCGCGACGCCCCCCATGTCTTCGGAGTCCCCATCATTTTCAACCTGCTGGCCGTCGGGATCGTGGCCGTCATCACCCTGATCCTGGTCTGGGGCATCCGGGAGAGCGCCCGTTTCAACGCCTACATGGTCGGGATTAAAATCGTCGTCCTGACCTTCTTCATCATCATCGGCTTTTATTGGGTCAAACCGGCCAACTGGACGCCCTTCGCGCCCAACGGCTGGGCGGGCATCAGCGCCGGGGCGGCCATCGTCTTTTTCGCCTATATCGGGTTCGACGCCGTATCGACCGTGGCCGAGGAGACGCGGAATCCCAAACGCGACCTTCCGATCGGCATCATCGGATCGCTCATCATCTGCACGATCTTCTACATCGTCGTCTCGGCCGTCTTTACCGGCCTGATCTCCAACCCCGATCTCAAGCTCAAGCTGGCGACCGAACAGGCCGAGCCCCTGACCATGGCCCTCCAGCACGCGGCGCCCAATTTGGGCTGGGCGGTCGGAATCGTGGCTTTCGGTTCGGTCATCGCCCATACGGCCGTGCTGCTCATCTTCCAACTGGGCCAGCCGCGCATCTTCTTCAGCATGTCCCGGGACGGTCTCCTTCCCAAGACCTTCAGCCGGGTCCACAAGCGCTTCCGGACCCCCCATGTGGCCACCAGTCTGACCGGCGTCTTCGTGGCCGTGTTCGCGGCCGTGGCCAGCATCGACGAGATGGTTGACCTGACCAACATCGGTACGCTATTCGCTTTCATCCTGGTCTGCGCCGGCATCATCGTCCTGCGCAAGACCGACCCGAACC
>JALHUR010000175.1 GCA_022867325.1 Candidatus Aminicenantota bacterium
ATACTTGCGGTGAAACCCGGTGGCCGCGCAGACCTCGTCCAAGATCCGGGTTTTCGACCTTTTAGAGGCTCGACGGTAGCGCTCAGACATGGAATCCATTAGGGCCCTCCGACTGTGAAGATCCATACTCTGACCTCCTCGTCGAGAGAAGGTAGAGTACGAAGATCCCCTTGTCCCTGTCCACCCATGGTAAGATTTTTAAATGGCAAGACATATCAGCCTTCGGTAAGATTATAGACGGCGCGATTCGCCCTTTTGCTATTTGACGGCGAGTCGGGTTATCATAGAACTGATAATGAATACCGCCAAGAACAGGGGTCATCATGATCGAACAATTCACGGATGAAGCCCGCAAGAAAATCGCCCTCCTCATCGATGGGGACAACGCCCAGCCCTCGCTCCTGGGGAAGATGCTGGCCGAGGTCTCCAAGCACGGCCTGGTCACCATCCGCCGCATCTACGGCGACTGGACGACGGCCAACATGAGCGGCTGGAAACAGGCCCTCAACGAGAACGCCATCCAGCCCATCCAGCAGTTCCGCTACACGATCGGTAAAAACGCGACGGACAGCGCCATGATCATCGACGCCATGGACATCCTCCACGGCCACCTCGTCGACGGGTTCTGCCTCGTCTCGAGCGACAGCGACTATACGCGCCTGGCGACCCGGATCCGGGAGATGGGCTTCTTCGTCATGGGAATCGGCAAGGAAAAAACGCCCCGGGCCTTCGTCAACGCCTGCAACCTTTTCATATACACCGAGAACCTGATACCCAAACGCCAGCCCCGCGAGCACGAACGGCCTTCCCGGAAGGCCGAGCGGACCGAGCGGACGGAGGGCGAACGGCCCAACAAGCTCGACCCGGTTCCGCTCCTGCGCGGCGCCGTTGACATGGCCGTCCAGGAGGACGGCTGGGCCAACTTGGGCACGATCGGGTTCACGCTCCGCCAGCTCGACCCGGGCTTCGACCCCCGGACCTACGGATACAAGCAGTTGTCCCAGCTTTTCAAGGCCCACCCCACTCACTTCGAGCTCAGGCTCGAGGACGAGGGCGGACGGGCCGACATCTACGTCAGGCTCAAGGAATAGCGGAAGCGTCGATTGCGGTGACAAAAACTTCGATCTTTTTCGACTCGCCCCTCGGCCTCCTCGAGATCGCCGGAACGGAGCGGGGCGTCGAGGCCGTCAATTTCGTCGAGCGGCGCCCCTCGGCCGGCGAGTCGAATTCGAACCATGCCCCCGCGCCTCTCGTCGAATGCCGCCGCCAGCTCGACGAGTATTTCCGGGGCCGCCGCACCGAGTTCGACCTTCCGCTCGATCTGTCGGGGACACCTTTCCAGAAAGAAGTCTGGCGCCGGCTGCGCCTCGTCCCGTTCGGCGAAACGACGAGCTACGGCGCGATCGCCCATGCCATGAAACGGCCCAAGGCCGCCCGCGCCGTGGGCGGCGCCAACCACCGGAATCCTATCTCGATCATCATCCCCTGTCACCGGGTCGTCGGGAACGGTGGGTCGCTCGTCGGCTACGGAGGCGGGTTGTGGCGGAAAGAGCGGCTCCTCGACCACGAACGGACGATTCTGTCGCATCTCGAACAATAAGCCGGGGCGGCCGCGCCCCCGCGAGGAGGCGAACACCATGGAAACCCTCAGCCGGCTCATCCTCAACACCGTCAAGAGCTATCCCAAGGACAATCTCCTGTCCTCCAAGCATGACGGCCGCTGGATTCCGATCTCGACCGCCGAAGTCGGTGAAAGGATCAAGGCGATCGCCCTCGGCCTCAAGGAGCTCGGCGTCGCGAAGGGCGACAAGCTCATCATCCTTTCGGAAAACCGTCCCGAATGGCACATGACCGATTTCGCCAACATGTGCCTGGGGGGCGTCACGGTCCCCGTCTACACCTCCTTGATGCCCGACCAGATCCGCTACATCATCGACGACTCCGACGCCAAGGTCGTGGTCTGTTCCGGCCTCGCCCTCTGGGGGCGGCTGGCCGCCGTCCGGGGCGCTCTGGCTAAGGTCCGCCATTTCATCGTCATGGACGGGCCCGCGCCCGAGGGCGCCCTGGCCATGAGCGATGTCATCGAAAAGGGCCGGGCCGTGGCCGCGCGCCAGCCGGGCTTGTTCGAGGAACTGGCCTGGAGCGTCAAGCCCGACGACCTGGCCTCGATCATCTACACTTCGGGCACGACCGGCGTTCCCAAGGGCGTCATGCTGACCCACGGCAATTTCGCATGCAACGTCCGGACCATAATCGAGCTTGTCGAGTTCAACGTAAAGGACACGGTCCTGTCCTTCCTCCCGCTCTCCCACGTCCTGGAGCGGCTGACGACGTTCGCCTTCCTGGCCAAGGGCTGCTCGATCGCGTACGCCGAGAGCGTCGAGACCGTGGCGGATAATCTGCTCGAGGTCCGGCCCCAGATCATGGTCAGCGTGCCGCGCCTGTTCGACAAGATCTACGCCAAGGTCATGGACGCGGTCCTGGCCGGGTCGTCCCTCAAGAAGGCGATCTTCTTCTGGGCCCTGCGGACCGGGAAGAAATTCAGCGCCTGCCGGCTCGAGGGGAAGCCCGTCTCGGCCTTCCTCAAGGCCAAGAACGGCCTGGCCCGCAAGCTGGTTTTCGGCAAGATCCTGGCCAAGACGGGCGGCCGGGTCCGCTTCTTCGTCTCGGGCGGGGCGCCCCTGTCCAAGGACATCGCCGAGTTTTTCTTCGCGATCGGGCTGACCATCCTCGAAGGCTACGGCCTGACCGAGACCGCGCCCGTCCTGGCCGTCAACACCTTCGAGAACCTCCGGCTGGGGACGGTCGGAAAGCCCATCCCCGGGATCGAACTCAAGCTCGCGGCCGACGGCGAGATCATCGCTCGCGGGCCGAACGTCATGCGGGGCTATTTCAAGAAGGAGGCCGAGACGCGCGAGGTCCTGATCGACGGCTGGCTCCATACCGGCGACATCGGCCATCTCGACAAGGACGGGTTCCTGGTCATCACCGACCGCAAGAAAGACCTCATTATCACGGCCGGCGGGAAGAACGTCGCGCCCCAGCCGATCGAAAACCTGCTCAAGACCGTCCCGCTCGTCGCCAACGCCGTCGTCATCGGCGGCAACCGGAAGTTCATCGCCGCCCTAGTCGTTCCGGATTTCGATAAGCTCATTGCCCACGCCAAAGCGAACAACATCCCCTTCACCAGCCGCCGGGAGCTTGTCCTCCGGCCCGAGGCTGTGGATTTCGTCATGGCCGGGATCGAGCGGGCGACCGCCCAGTTGGCGCCGTTCGAGCGGATCAAGAAAATCGCCCTGCTCGACCGGGACTTTGAGATCGAGGCCGGCGAGATGACGCCGACCCTCAAGGTCCGCCGCGCCATTGTCGAAAACAAGTATAAGGACATCATCGACGCCCTCTACCGGGAATAATTCCGGGGACACATCACTTAATTCCTCTTAATAATAATTCTGGGGACACGATCCCGAATTCAAGAGAATTCGAGTCATGTCCCCAGAATTATTCGAGGGACACGACGCATATTTGATGAATTTCGGGTTTAGTCTACATTTATGAGAATTCGAGTCAGGTCATCATAATTCTTGCGAAAAAAACATAGGCCGGCGCGTCTTCTTTAATGACCATGGCTGAACCTCGTTTTTCCGCCGACGCTCCCGCTCCCGCCCCCGCGCCCGGGAACGGCGGCGCTCCCCAGTCCGGGCACCGGCGGCGGCTGGCCGAGAGGTTCCTGAAGCACGGGCTGGCCGGTTTCCTGGACTACGAGATCGTCGAGCTCCTGCTGACCCTGGGGACGCCGCGCCGGGACTGCAAGGAGCCGGCCCGGGCGGCTCTCCGCGAATTCAGGTCGCTCAGGGGCGTTCTCGAATCGCCGGCCGAGGAGCTCCGCCGGGTCCATGGGATCGGTCCCCGCAACGTGCTCGGCATCAAACTTATCCATGAGGTTTCGCGGCGCTTCCTCAAGGACCGGATGATGAGCCAGCCCGTCTGCCGCTCCTCGCGGGAGGTGTTCGATTTCCTCTACCATGCCCTCCGGGACCAAAAAAAGGAGCAGTTCAAGGTCCTGTTCCTCGACGTCAAGAACCAGGTCCTCGAGGAAAAAACCCTGTTCGAGGGGACGGTAGACTGCAGCGCCGTCTATCCGCGAGAGATCGTCAAGGACGCCCTACGCACGAACGCCTCCGCCCTCATCTTCGTCCACAACCACCCCTCGGGCGATCCCGAGCCCTCCCTGTGCGACCGGGAGATCACCCGGGACCTGGTCTTGGCCGCCGGCGTCATGCAGATCAAGGTCCTCGACCACATCATCATCGGGAACAACGCCTATTACAGCTTCGCCGACCGGGGGCTGATCGAAGAGTTCGAGGCCGGCTTCCGGGAATGGAGCCGCTGGCCGATCCGGGAAAGGCGGAGGAGCCGAGTTTACAGCCCGCGCGGGTTGTGATAAAAGAAGGGTGATCCCGCTACGGACTTCCTCGAGGAGGCGGTCCGGACCCGGCGACGCTCCCGATCGAACGAGGTGCACGATGAAAGAAGAAGACAAAGACCCCAAGGATTCCTCCCGCCTCAAGGCCATGGAGGCCGCCATCTCCCAGATCGAGAAGCAGTTCGGGAAGGGGGCGGTCATGAAGCTCGGCCAGAAGGACGCGGCCGTCAAGGTCCCGGCCATCCCGACCGGCTCGATCGCCTTCGACCTGAGCCTGGGGATCGGCGGTTTCCCGCGCGGCCGGGTCGTCGAGATCTTCGGGCCCGAGGCGACCGGCAAGACGACCTTAGCCCTCCACGTCATCGCCGAGGCCCAACGGCGGGGCGGCCAGGCCGCCTTCATCGACGCCGAACACGCCCTCGCCCCGGCCTACGCGGCCAAGATCGGCGTCGACGTCGACAACCTCCTCATCTCCCAGCCCGATTACGGCGAGCAGGGGCTGGAGATCGCCGAGGTCCTGGTCCGAAGCGGCGCCGTCGACGTCATCGTCGTCGATTCGGTCGCGGCCCTCGTCCCCAAGGCCGAGCTCGAGGGTGAGATGGGGGATTCCCACATGGGCCTCCATGCGCGCCTGATGTCCCAGGCCCTCAGGAAGCTCACGGCCATTGTCGCCCGCTCCAAGACCTGCTTCATCTTCGTCAACCAGCTCCGTGAGAAGATCGGGATCTTCATCGGAAATCCGGAGACGACCACGGGCGGCCGGGCCCTCAAGTTCTACGCCTCGGTCCGGATCGACATCCGGAGGATCGCCAGCATCAAGGAAGGCGAGGAGATAGTCGGCAACCGGGTCAAGGTCAAGATCGCCAAGAACAAAATGGCCCCGCCCTTCCGCGAAGCCCAGTTCGACATCATCTTCGGCGAGGGGATCTCCAGGGAGGGGGACCTCGTCGACTGCGGGCTGGACTTCGGCCTGGTCGAGAGGAGCGGAACCTGGTACTCCTACAAGGGCGAACGGCTCGGCCAGGGCCGGGAGAACGTCAAGAAGCTCCTCAAGGAAAACAAGGAGCTGGCCGCCCAGCTCGAGCTCGAACTCCGCAGGAAGGTCGGCCTGGCCGGCGAGGAGCCCGCGGAGAAGCCCGAGGGGAAACCCGAGCCGAAGCCCGAGGCGAAACCCGAGCCGAAGGCCGAAGGCAAGCCCGAAGGGAAGCCCGAACCGAAATCCTCCGGTCGGGGGCGATAGGCGGCGCTGGCCGGAACGGCGGTGCCCGTCCGGCCTGGGGTTTGACCCGTTCGCCGACGCTACCCCGCCCTGAAAGGCGGGGCTTTGAATCGGAGTCCAGCCTTGCAGTACTCGTGGCTTCCATGAGTGCCGCCTTTCAACACTCAAGGAGCCGTAACAACGGCTCCTTGAGTACAGGCGAAGACGCCGGGGAGCAGCCTTGCAGCACTCATGACCCAGAAACGGGTCATGAGTACTGCGAAACGCCTGCACTCAGGGCTTCCATGAGTGTCGAGGGGTTGACAAATCCTATATATTTGATAGATATTAGAGCTTGAGGGAGGCCGTTGTGCTCAAGCGTCGAGAATTTCTTGCTTTGACGGGCGCGGGTGGCGCCGCGGTGCTGGCCGCGGGCGCGCTCCCGGCCCTGGGGCGGGGACGGCTTTCGGACAAGGAGGAAAACATCATGGCTTACACGGCGAAGGATTATTCCGAGCTCATCGGGACGGCGGGCTTCAGCGAGACCCTGCTCAAGAACCACTTCACCCTTTACCAGGGCTACGGCACGAACACCAACAAGGTCCTCGACATCCTGGCCCAGATGCTCAAGGATGGTAAGGCGGCAACCCCCGAATACGCCGAGCTCAAGCGACGCTTGGGCTGGGAGTTCAACGGGATGCGGCTCCATGAGCTCTATTTCGAGAACCTGGGCGGAAAGGCGCCGCTGGACCCGAACGGCAAGCTTGGCAAGAAGATGGCCGAGTCGTTCAACGGCGTCGAGCTCTGGGAGAAGGACTTCCGGGCGACCGGCGCCATGCGGGGGATCGGCTGGGTCGTTCTTTACGAGGATCCGGCGAACGGGCGCCTCATTAATTTCTGGATCAACGAGCACGACGTCTCGCATCCGGCCGGATGCCGGCCGCTCCTGGTCATGGACGTCTTCGAACACGCCTACATGCTCGACTACGGCCTCAAGCGGGCCGATTACATCGAGGCCTTCTTCAGGGCCGTCGACTGGACCGCGGTCGAAGCTCGGCTCAAGTGATCCAGCCCGAGCGGGTCAAGCCGCTCAACGGCCGGCCCGAGCGCCGCAAGGCCGCGGCCGGGCTCCGCCGCAAGTTCGACGCCGACGCCTACGCCCGCCGATGGACCGGGGCGGCCGGGGCGTGATAGAATGATCGCGACAGAAGACGGCAGGAGGAGACTCGTGGCATGCCCCCATCCGTAAGAAAAAGGTCGAAGAAAGCCGGCCTTCCACCCGGGACGCTCGTCCACGTCGGCGAGCGGAAGACCGAACGCGTCAGGATCACCGTCATCGACTACGACGAGGCGCATTACGAGGAGCGCGAGGCGCGGACGGTTGAAGAGTGCTTCCCGTTTAAGGACAAGCCGACCGTGACCTGGATCAACATCGACGGCATCCACGACACGGCCGTTATCGAGAAGCTCGGGACGCATTTCGGGATCCATTCCCTCATCCTCGAGGACATCCTCAACACCAACCAGCGTCCCAAGATGGAGGATATGGGGGACACCATCTACATCGTCCTCAAGACGCTCGAGGGAGGGCCCGGATCCGGCCCCGAAGCCATGGAGCAGAACAGCTTCATCATCGGCTCCAACTTCGTCCTGTCCTTTCAGGAGAAGGAGGGGGACGCCTTCGGCCCGGTCCGGGACCGAATCCGCAAGGGCGGGAACCGGATCCGCAGGCTCGGCCCCGACTACCTCGTCTATGCCCTGATCGACGCCATCGTCGACAGCTACTTCGCCGTCCTGGAGCGGGTCGGGGAGCGGATCGAAGTCCTCGAGGAGGAGCTCATCGCCGACCCCTCGCCCAAGACCCTCCATGGAATTCACGGCCTCAAGAACGAAATGCTTTTCCTTAGAAAAGCGGTCTGGCCCCTGCGCGAGGTCATCAATTCGATCGAGCGGACCGAATCGCCCCTGGTCAAGAAGGAGACCGGCATCTTCTTCCGCGATATCTACGACCACATCATCCAGGTCATCGACACGGTCGAGACCTACCGGGACATGCTGGGGGGCATGTTCGACACCTACCTGTCGAGCCTCTCGAACCGGATGAACGAGGTCATGAAGGTCCTGACCATCATCGCCACCATCTTCATCCCTCTGACCTTCCTGGCCGGGATCTACGGGATGAATTTCAAGTTCATGCCCGAGCTCGGGTGGCGTTGGGGCTACCCGGCCCTTTGGGTCATCATCGTCGGCGTCGCCCTGACCATGCTCCTCTTTTTCAAAAAAAAGAAATGGTTCTAGCCCTTCGGGGGAAGGAGGTGAATCCATGAAGCCGAAAGTCATTCTGGCCCTGATCATCCTGGCCCTGGCGGCCGTCCTCCTCATCCAGAATACCCAGGTCGTCACCTACCGGCTCTACTTCTGGAGCGTTTCCGTCTCCCAGATCATCCTCCTGCCGCTGGCCGTCCTGATCGGCTTTATCGTCGGCTTTCTTCTGGCCAAGCTGTCCGGGCGGGGCGGGAAATAGAATGGCGCCGGCCGGGGCGAAGGCGCCCAAGAAGTCCGTTTTAGGGCACATCCGGGCCAACGTCGTGCGAGGGCTGCTCGCCCTCGTGCCTCTTGTCCTTTCTTATTTCGTGATCCGGCTCCTCTACCTCCAGGTCGACATGCGGGTCGCGCCCGGGATCGAACGAATTTTTCGCGTCAGGATACCCGGACTGGGTCTCCTCCTCGTCCTCATCCTTCTCTATCTGGCCGGGCTGGCGGTCGGCCACTGGTGGGGGCGGAAAGCGCTCCAGATCGTCGAATTCCTGACGACTCGGATCCCTCTGATCAAGACCGTCTACCGCGTCGGCAAGCAGCTCACCGATGCCATCTCCCTGCCCGATAAGCAGGGCTTTCATCGGGTCGTCCTCGTCCAGCAATTCCGGCCCGGCATCTGGTCGATCGGGTTCGTCACCGGAACTATCTCGGAGCGCGGGAAGAAGAAAGCGCCGAAGCTCCTCAAGGTGTTCATCCCGACCGCCCCCAACCCGACGACCGGTTTCATGGTCATGGTCAGGGAATCGGACGTCCGGGAGCTGGATTGGAGCGTCAAGGACGCCATGAACGCCGTCATCTCGGGCGGCCTGGTCAGCCCGCCCGACCTTCCCTGACCGGGGTCAATCCCCTCCGCTAGAAATCCCGGCTGCTTTATAGTGAGGTCATCGCGAAGAACCCGCTCCGGGGACCGGCGAGGAGCTTCGGACCTGCACTTCGTTACTTTTTCCAAAAATCACCTATGTCCCCGTCAATATATAAACGGGTAATCTCCCTATTTTTTATGGGGCTGTTTCCCTCGTTCAAAAAAAAGCATTTTCCGCAAAAAATCGCTTGACATTTCCTGATTCTGTATTATTATATTAATACAGTAGTACGGAGGCCGAATGTGATCAAGATCGATCCGACAAGCTTCATTCCCCTCTACGAACAAGTCAAGGCCGGCCTCAGACGCGAAATCGCCCTGGGAGCGCTGAAGCCAGGGGAGCCCCTTCCCTCGATCAGGGACCTAGCCGCGACCCTTCTCATCAACCCCAACCCCGTGGCCCGGGCCTATGGGGAGCTCGAACGGGACCGGCTGATCACGACCCGCAAGGGCAAGGGCTGTTTCGTGTCGGAGGATTCCAGGGCCTTTCCCGGGAGAGACACCATCAAGCGCCTCGACGGGCTGTTCGAGGCGGCCATCCAGGACGGCCGAAAAACGGGAGCGGGTCCTTCCGAGATCCGGAGGATTTTCGAGGACAGGCTCCGGGCCGCGTTCGAGGATCCGGGAAAAAGGAGAGCGTCATGAGCGAGCTGCTGAAAGTCCGCGGGCTGGGCAAGAGCTTCGGCCGGAAGCGCGTCCTCGAGGATGTCTCTTTCGCGCTCGAGCCGGGCCGCGTCTACGGTTTCCTGGGGCGGAACGGCGAGGGCAAGACGACCCTGGCCCGAATCCTGTTGGGCGTCATCCCGGCCGATCGGGGGGAGGTCGTGTTCAAGGGAGAGCCTATCCGGTTTAAGGCCGCGGCCTACAAACGCGAAATCGGCTATATTCCGGAGGACTCTTTCTTCTACGGCTGGATGAAAGTGAGGGAATTCCTCCGCTTCAACGGCTCTTTCTATCCCAAGTGGGATGCGGACCGGGTCCGTGTCCTGTGCTCGAATCTCGGACTGGACCCCAAGGCCCGCATCCGAACACTATCCCGGGGGGAAAAGCTCAAGCTGGGTCTGGTCGCCGCCGTCGGGGCCGCTCCGGACCTTCTCATCCTCGACGATCCGACCTCGGGACTCGACGTCCCGACCCGGCACGATTTCCTGCGCGGCGTCATCCGCGACCTGGCCGATCGGGGAACGGCCGTCCTGTTCGCGACCCATATGGTCCACGAGCTGGAGCGGGTCGCCGACCATCTCCTCATCCTCCAGGGCGGCCGGATCATCCTCGACCGGCGCTTCGATGAGGTCAAAGCCTCGGCTCGACGCGTCCGGCTCTGGTTCGACGGCGGGGCGCCGGAATGGCCCCGGATCGAGGGGACGCTATTCGTCGAGAGCGAAGCGGGCCGGATCGAGGCCGTCGTCTATCCTTGGAACGGCGCGGTCGAGGATGGGATTAAGGGCCTCGCCCCAACCAGGATGGAAGTCGAGACGCTTTCGCTCGAAGAGATCTTCGTCGGCTTCGTCGGATCCGGTCCGGCACGGCCGGTTGCGAGATCATAAGGAGACGCCATGAACGGACAGCTCATTCTCAGGGAATGGAAGGAAAAATTCGAGATCCCGTTGTTTGCCCTGGCTTTTCTCCTCATTTTCGTCGTCGCGGCCTTGGCTCTAGCTGAGCAAGGGGATGTCCTCGACATTCTGACCGGATCGATCCTGCTCGTCTTCCTCCCAATGACGGCGGTCCTCCTCGGCGCCAGCGCTTTTATCGTCGAATTCAAGGACGGCGCCTGGGCCTACCTCTTCTCGCGGCCCGTAAAAAAAGCCGTGATTTGGTTTTCCAAGTTTGCGGCCCTGCTCATGCTCCTGGCCGGGACTCTTTTCGTCTACTATCTTGTCTTGTCCCGGGTCCCCGGCGTACGGGAGAGAATCGTGGAGTTCCGGATCCCGCTCGTGTCCGGGGAAACGTTCTCGCTCTGGGGCGTGTGTCTCACCCTCTCCTTGAGTTTGTTCGTGATCGCATTCTCCCTGTCGTGTTTTTCCGATAAGCAGATCCAGGACATCTTCCTCTCGATTCTCGTGTTCGCCGGATTCGGCCTGGCCTTTGCCTCTGTCATGAAAGAAATCCTTTATTGGAACCCCGATTTTACTTTCCTGATTCCCGTCATGTGGGCTCTGGTCGCAATTTCCGTAGGGGCCTCTTCTCTTGTCGCTTTCGGCCGAACGGATTTTTCCCAACCCGGGGCTAAAATTGTAGGTTTTCTAAAATCCATCGTTCTGTTTCTGGCCATGTCTGCTGTCGTCGTTTGGGCGGCGATCGGAATCGGAGCGCGATTCCGCCGAATCACGCACATCGGTCTGGAGACCTCCGGACGGAATGCTTACATCTATTTGAGCCGGGGGCTCTATCGTTTCGACTCCGAAAGGGACAGCCTGAAACGCCTTGATGGAGCGCCGTGGCTTGGCTGGGGGGGGGATATCTCGGCAGGTGGCGGAAAAGTCGTTTGGAGCCACTACAGCCTTGTCAAAAAGAATGGAGTCCGGGACGAAGCGCAAGAGCTTTGGATCATCGACGAAGACGGCCGAAACAAGCGCTCGATTTTTCGCTCGTCCGAGGTTCCAATCGGTCCTCTCTCTGGACATTACCTATTCAATTATTGCTTGTCCCGAGATGGACGCCGCATCGTGTTTCTTTCGCAGCCTCCAGGCGGTCAGGATTCAAGGATCTTGTGGAGCCTCAATTCGGATGGGTCCGGCTTAAAGAATTACAATATTGGCATTCCTAACCTTGGTTCGATGTACTGTCTGGGATGGACCGCGGACAATAAACATGTCATTCTTAACGTCTGGGAAAAACCCCCGAAGGACAAGTCCCCCCAGCGGCGATGGCTTTGCAAATACTCGCTCGAATCGGACGCTTGGCAGGAGTTCGGCGAAAACGCCTGGATGAGTTACCTCTTCGGCTTATCCCCCAAAGGGGATAAGTTTGGAGCGGGATTCCCGCTCCCCGCCGCACAGCTCCCCCCTCCGCAGGGACCATCCAGTCCCTATGGTGGACGGCCCGAACTCCTTTCCGTCTATGATCTCGAGACATTGGCCCGAACGGATATTATTCAATCATCCTCTTTCACGATTGCCCGCTGGGATCCGAGCGGCGCCAAGATCGCATACTTATCGAACGGCGGGACTCGTCTCGGGATTTATTCTATAGCCGAGGGGAAAATCCTTTCCGAAACAGCTCTTGGGCCCGCCTTGAAATATTTTGTTGACAAGTCCTTGACCTGGGCTGCCGATGGACAAAAAGTCGCGCTGAGCGACCTCGAGGGCTCTCGGTATATCCTAAGGATTTTTAGCGAGAATCTAAAACAGGACAAGATCTATCCTATTCCTCGGGGCGAAACGCTCAAAACGTGCCCGGATGTCTATGGCCTCGGACGAAAAGTCTTGGTTTTAGATTTCCAATCCGATCGGCTCTGGGTCTTCGACCCGGCCAAGGAAAAATGGCGGAAGCTGTTTTAATCCGAGTGAAATCCCATGAATTCGTGCTCCCGGCTGCGGAAACCGGGAACTCCGTTAAAAGGAGAAGAGATGAATAGAAAAGCAGTTCTTACTGTAGTTGCGTTTTGGTTCCTTGGGATCGGATCCGGGTTGGCTCGGCCTTTTCAAGAACAGGCCCTTACTCCAAAGTCCGAGTATATGCGGACGATGGAGGCCATGATCCAAATCGCCGGCGCCTCGGGACGGCCGCGCCAGGCAGGTCGCGACCCAGGTCTCGCCGATCCGGAGCTTCTCGTTGTTCTTGAAACCGCCGTATTGACCCTCGTAGACGCTGACGCGGCCCGCCCCCTCGAGAGGCCGGAACGCATCGGGCGGCCGAGGATGGTCGAATAGGTAAGTTTTAGATCCGTCAAAAACGGCGGCCGGGACAACGTCGGGATTGAATCCCGGCCAGAGAGAAGACGACTCGACCCGGTCCATTTCTGACATGAAGCTCAGGACCGCGAAGGAATTCGAGCCGGCAGTAACCCCGGCCCAGGCGAGGAGGCAACCCAGGACGGCGAGGATGACGGTGCGGCGTCTCATAAAGCGATCCTTTTTCCGGGAAATCGACATTCCTGACCGCTCAAAGAAGCCGGGATAGGCGTTTTTTGTGAGAGAAACGTTTCAATCGGAGAAAAATACAAATATTTCCCGGCTCTCTATCAGTATATACGCTTGAGAAAGCCGTTTTGTTTCGGATTTTTGACCCGTTCGCCGACGCTACCCCGCCTTTCAATACACATGAACCGTTTCCGGTTCATGAGTGCAGCGGCTTCGCAGTACTCAAGGAGCCGTAACAACGGCTCCTTGGGTGCCGGCATTCATGCCGGGGAGTCGAGGGGTTGACTTTTTTTGGAAAAAAGACGGTAATACCGACCTCATCCAAATCATTGGATTCCAAGCTCGGAACTCGGGCCGTCTCTATGCAGGAAGCGGGCTTCATCGTCCGGCCGAAGCGCGTCACGAAACGGGGGAAGGTTTCAGCCCGGCCGACTGGGCTTTGAGCCGCGCCCTGGTTTGTCCTATACTGCTCGTGCCGTCACAAAGGAGGAATACTATGGCCCAACCCGACCCGTCCCTCAAGCCCAAGACCATCAGAAAGAAGAGGATCGCCCTGGTCGCCCATGACAACAAGAAAAAGGATCTTCTCGAATGGGCCCGTTTCAACAAGGTGCTTCTCGCCGGCCGCGCGCTCATCGCGACCGGGACCACGGGGGCCCTCCTTCATGAAGAGCTCGGTTTCGATGTCGAGCGGCTCCAGAGCGGTCCGCTGGGCGGCGATCAGCAAGTCGGCGCCAAGATCGCCCAGGGAGAAATCGATTTCCTCATCTTCTTCTGGGACCCGCTTCAACCCCAGCCCCACGATACGGACGTCAAGGCCCTTCTCCGGATCGCCGTCGTCTGGAATATCCCGGTCGCCTGCAACCGGGCCACGGCCGACTTCATCATCTCTTCACCCCTGATGGATGAGGATTACGAGCGCAAGCTTCCCGACTACGAGGATTACAGAAAGCGGCTCGACAGGGGTTGAACGGCCTTTCCTCAGCTCATCCCGAGCGCGGACTTGAGGTATCGGCCGGTGATGGAGCGGGCGTCGCGGGCGATGTCCTCCGGCGTCCCCTGGGCCACGATCCGGCCGCCCCTCTCCCCGCCCTCCGGGCCGAGGTCGATGACGCGGTCGGCGCACTTGATGACGTCCAGGTTGTGCTCGATCACGGCGATCGAGTGGCCCTGCTCGAGAAGCCTATCGAAGCAGGCGAGCAGGACCGAGACGTCGTCGAGGTGGAGGCCGATCGTCGGCTCGTCGAAGAGATAGAGTATGCGCTTGTCCCGCTCGTGGACGAGATGAAAGGCGAGCTTGATCCGCTGGAGCTCTCCCCCCGACAGGGTCGTCGTCGGCTGGCCGAGCTTGAGGTAGCCGAGGCCGACCTCGGCCAGGGGCCGCAGCTTCTTCGTCACCTCGGGCGTCTCCTCGAAAAAGGAGCAGGCCTCTTCGACGGTCAGGGCCAGGACCTCGTCGATGTTTTTGCCTTTGTGGCGGATGTCCAGGATGTCGCTCTTGAAGCGCTTCCCTTTGCAGACGTCGCAGGTCAGGACGACGTCCGAGAGGAACTGCATCTCGACGATCTGGGAGCCGGCCCCCTTGCACTCCTCGCAACGCCCGCCGGCCGTGTTGAAGGAAAAGGCGCCGGGCAGGTAGCCCATGGCTCGCGCCTCGCGTGTCCTGCTGAAGAGGTCGCGGATTCCGTCCATGGCCTTCGAATAAGTGGCGGGGATGGACCGGGGCGAGGTGCTCAAGGGCGCCTGGTCGACCATGATGATCCTGTCGAGCCGCTCGGTTCCGCGGATGGCGCCGAATCCCGTCGTCTCCTCGCCGCTCCAGCCCCGGTAGAGAACATCGTGGATGAGCGTGCTCTTGCCCGAGCCCGAGACGCCGGTGATCGCGGTCAGGACGCCGAGCGGGATTTTAACGTCGATGCGCTTGAGGTTGTGAAGGCGGGCGTCGCGGATTTCGATGTGTCCCCGCGGAGCGCGGCGGCGGGCCGGGATGGGGATGGACTTTTCCCCCCGCAGATAGCGGGCCGTCAGGGACTCCTTCGATTTCAAAAAAACGTCCTTGAACCCCGCGAACAAGACGCGGCCGCCCTGCTCGCCCGCCCGCGGCCCGAGGTCGATCATGAACTCGGCGGCCCGGATGATCTCGGGGTCGTGCTCGACGACCAGGACCGTGTTTCCGATCTCCTTGAGGGCGCGCAGGATCTCGATCAGGCGCTCGTTGTCCCGGGGATGGAGCCCGATCGAGGGCTCGTCCAGGACGAACAGAGTCCCGACCAGGGCCGAGCCGAGGGCCGCCGCCAGGTTGATACGTTGCGCTTCCCCGCCGCTCAGGGTGAAGGTCATCCGGTCGAGAGTGATATAGTCGAGACCGACCTCGAGCAGGTAGCGAAGCCGGCCCTCGATCTCGGCGGCGAGCTTTTCGGCGACCTGGCGGTCGAACTCGGACAGGGCCAGGCTTTGGATGAAGGCGTGGGCCTCGAGAACGGTCATCCGGGCGACCTCCCCGATCGTCCGGCCCGCCACCCGGACGGCGCGGGCCTGCGGATTGAGCCGGGTCCGGCCGCAGGCCGGGCAGGGGACGTATCTGCGGTAGCGGCTGAGGAGAACGCGGACCTGGACCTTGTACTTCTTGGTCTGGAGCCAGTCGAAGAAGCCCTTGACGCCGTAGAAGCCGCTCCCGCCGTTGAGGACGAAGTCCTTCCATTCGGGCTTGAGATCCTTGAAGGGGATCGAGGTCGGTATCCCCCTTTTTTTCGCTTTGGCCAGGAGCTCGCGCATCATGCCCCGCGCCAGCGGCGTCGTCCAGGGAGCGACGGCGCCCTCCTCGAGGGATTTCGAGGGATCGGGGACGACCTTATCCGCGTCCATGACGGCGAGATCCCCGAAGCCGTGGCACTCCGGGCAGGCGCCCTGGGGGCTGTTGAATGAGAAGAGATTGGGGAAAGGATCCTCATAGACGATTCCGCACGGCTTGCATTCGAGCCGCTCGGAAAACCGGAACTCCGGGCCGTCGCCGGCCAGAACCCGGGCCCGGCCTTCGCCCTTCTTGAGGGCCATCTCGAGCGAATCGGCCAGCCGCTCCCTCTCGTCCTTATCAAGGGAGAGCCGGTCGACCAGGACGTCAATGGAGCCCGTCTTAGCCGGACGAACCTCATCGAACGGGACGATCTCGCCGCCGCGCAGGACGCGGCTGAAGCCGTCTTTCTTGAGCACGGACAGCCCCCGGGCCGCCGGCCAGGAGAAGCTGATGGAAAGCCGGGTCCCGGTGGGGAGAGCGAGGAGGGTATCGACGGCGCCGTCGATCGTGTCCCGCCGGACCGGACGGCCGCATTTGAGGCAATGGACGATCCCGATCCGGGCGAACAAGACCCTCAGGAAATCGTAGATCTCTGTGACCGTGGCCACGGTCGAGCGCGGGTTCTTGGTCGCCGCCTTCTGCTGGATGGCGATCGCGGGCGGGATCCCCTCGATGAGGTCCGCTTCGGGCTTGTCCATCCGCTCCAGG
>JALHUR010000015.1 GCA_022867325.1 Candidatus Aminicenantota bacterium
CAAGGGACACGTACCGAATTCAAGAAAATTCGGAACATGTCCCCGTCAGGAGATGAAAATGGCGCGACCCGTGACGCTCTTCACCGGACAGTGGGCGGACCTTCCTTTCGAAGAGATCTGCAAGAAGGCGAGCCGCTGGGGCTACGACGGCCTCGAGATCGCCTGCTGGGGCGACCACCTCGACGTCCGTAAGGCGGCCTCGGACAAGGCTTACGTCGATAAGAAGAAGGCGATCCTCAAGAAATACAAGCTCGGCTGCTGGGCCCTGGGCGCCCACCTGGCCGGCCAGTGCGTCGGCGACAGCCACGACAAGCGGCTCGACGCGTTCGCGCCGGCCCGCCACAAGGGCAAGCCCGACGACATCCGGGCCTGGGCCGTCAACGAAATGAAGGCGACGGCCAAGGCCGCCCAGGCCATGGGCTGCTCGGTCGTCACCGGCTTCATGGGATCGTCGATCTGGAAGGCCTGGTACTCCTTCCCGCCCACGACCGAGGAGATGATCCAGAAGGGATTCGAGCGGGTCAGGGAGCTCTGGACGCCCATCCTGGACGAGTTCGACAAGTGCGGGGTCAAGTTCGGCCTCGAGGTCCATCCGACCGAGATCGCTTACGACTTCTATACGACCCAGCGCCTGTTTGCGGTCTTCAACGGCCGCCAGGCCCTCGGGCTCAACTTCGACCCCAGCCACCTCGTCTGGCAGGGGATAGAGCCGCATCTCTTCATCCGCGAGTTCCACGACAGGATCTACCACGTCCACATGAAGGACGTCGCGCTGACGCTCGACGGCCGGACCGGCATCCTCGGCTCCCACCTTCCCTTCGGCGACCTGCGCCGGGGCTGGAACTTCCGGTCGCTCGGCCACGGCGACGTCGACTTCGACGCCATCGTCCGGGAGCTCAACGCGGCCGGTTACCAGGGCCCGCTCTCGGTCGAGTGGGAGGACAACGGCATGGACCGCGAGGCGGGGGCCAGGGAATCCCTCGAATTCGTCCGGTCCGTCAACTTCGCGCCCTCCGGGGTCGCCTTCGATAAGGACATGAAAGCCAAAAAGTAGGAAGGGTTGTTTCTTAATGGCTGGTAATATTCTTGGAACAATTTTAGGGGGATTTATCGCTGGTGCAGTGGGCCTTTTTCTTTTCTTTGTTCAACGTTGTTATGAAATGCGGAGAAGAGATAATGAACTTCTAAATAGTCTATTAACAGAACTGAAAGAGATTTCTCAATGTAGTTATGCGAATCAATCTTTTGAAATAAAGAGTCGTTCAAATAGAATAGATAATCTTGCTCGACAAATACAAAAAAGAAAATATATAAAAATTGCTATTAGGATATTAAAGTTTATAGAATATCAAAAAATTGATGAGCTGGATGTTTTGATATCTGATATAGAGAAGGCTATAAGTAAGCCATATGTAGAAAAGATAAAAGAAGATGAGAAGGTTTGTAGGAATGCCCATAAAGAGATGGCCCATGAAAAAAAACACAACCGGTAAACAACAGCCTTTTCTCACCCGCCGCGCCTTTTTGAGGTCCTCGGCCGCGGCCGGTCTGGGCGCCGCGCTGGCCGCCGGTGCCTTGGGAGAGGACGCGCCGAATCAAATGCAGGGGGCTAGCACCGATTCAAGAGATTCGGATCATAGCCCCGGCGACCTCCGAGTCGCCCTGATCGGCGCGGGCGAGCAGGGCCGGGTCCTGATCGAATCCTGCCTGCGCATTCCGGGCATCCGGATCGTCGCCGTCTGCGACATCTGGGAGTACAGCCGCCAGTACGCGAGCGGCTACCTCCGCAAGTACGGCCAGCCCGTGACCCTCTACGAGAATTACCGTGAGCTCCTGGCCAAGGAGAAGGGGCTCGACGCGGCGATCGTGGCGACGCCGGACTGGGTGCACGCCGAGCAGGCCAATGCCTGCCTGGAGGCCGGCCTCCATGTCTACTGCGAGAAGGAAATGTCGAACTCGCTCGACAAGGCCCGCTCCATGGTCGAGACGGCCCGGCGGACCGGCCGCCTCCTCCAGATCGGCCACCAGCGCCGCTCCAACCCCCGCTATCTCCATGCCATCGACCGCCTCATCCGGGAACGGCGCGTCCTGGGCCGGGTCAATCTGGCTTACGCCCAGTGGAACCGGTCCAAGGCCGACATGCTCGGTTGGCCCAAGAAGTACACCCTGGACGCGACGATCCTGGAACGCTACGGCTACGGTTCGATGACCGAGTTCCGCAACTGGCGCTGGTACAAGAAATACGGCGGCGGACCGATCGTGGACCTCGGCTCGCACCAGATCGACCTGTTCGCCTGGGTGTTCGGGACGAACCCGAGCTCGGTCGTGGCCAGCGGCGGTGTCGACACTTACAAGGGCCGCGAATGGTTCGACAACGTCATGGCCATCTTCGAGTTCGAAACGGCCCAGGGCGCGGCTCGGGCCTTCTACCAGGTTCAGACCACGACCAAGCACGGCGGCTTCTACGAGACGTTCATGGGCGACGACGGGTCGCTCGTCATCTCCGAGGTCGCCCAGAGGGGGAACTGGGCCATGCGCGAGGCCCACGCTCCCGAATGGGATTCCCTGGTCAAGGAGGGCCTGCTCCTGAGCGAGGCGTCCGCCATCCAGAAGGTCGACACCCGGAACGTGTTCGTCGATGTCCGGGTCACGGCCGAGGCCGGCCGCTGGCCGCTGCCGGTCGACCTGGCCAAGCCCGCCCACCAGCCCCATCTCGAGAATTTCTTCGGCGCCGTCCGGAACGGGACGCCGCTCGGCTGTCCGGCCGAGCTCGCCTACGAAAGCGCCGTGGCCGTCCTTAAGGTCAATGACGCCGTCCGGTCCCGGAATCTCATCCGCTTCCGGCCCGGGGAGTTCAGAGCATGAAGCGGGAAGAAAAGAAATTCGGGGGACACGTACCGCGTCAAAACAAATTCGGGGGACACGCACCGAAATTAAGAAATTTCGGAGCATGTCCCCTGGTCATTCTTGTGGCCGTGGCATTCATCCAGTTGGCTGGGTTTGTGTTTGGCTCGACGGACCAAAAGGCCCAGTGGACCGGGAGCCGGACGAGCCCCGTCCACCGCATCCCGCTCAAGGACGATCTCAACCAGGGCATCGTCCCGACCGAGCCCAATCCGCTTCCGTTCTCGTCCCGCTATTCCTGCGCGCCCTGCCATGATTACGCCGTCATCGAAAAAGGGCTTCATTTCAGCGCGGGGCGCGGCGGAAGCGACGGCCGTCCCGGAGAGCCCTGGATACGCCTGGACGAGAAGACGGGGACGATCCTCCCGGTCTCGCTCCGGAAATGGCCGGGAACCTGGGACCTGAAGACGCTCGGGCTTTCGACCTGGGATTTCACGCTCCTGTTCGGCCGGCACCTGGCCGGAGGCGGCATCGCCGAGCCCACGGACGGCGAGGCAACGCCCGGATCCCGCTGGGACGTCTCGGGCCGGATCGAGATCAACTGCATGGGTTGCCACAACGGCTCGTCCCTCCAGGACCACAGCGAATGGGCCAGGCAGGTCCTCCGCCAGAACTTCCGCTGGGCGGCGACCGCGGCCGCCGGCCTGGGCGAGGTGGGCGGCATGGCCTCGCGCCTGGCCGGGACATGGGATGTCTTCGACGGCCCCAACGCCGACGACAGCGAATGGGCCGTCGCGCCTTCGGTCCGCTACGACCGGACGATCTTCGACTCCAAGCACCGCGCCTTTCTGGACATCGCCCTCAGGCCGGCCGACGAGCGGTGCCTCTCTTGCCACGCCGTGACTCCGGTCGGAGCGGCGAAGTCGGGGACCGACGGCGCCGTCCACGCGGCGGCCGGACTTCGCTGCGTGAGCTGCCACCGGAACGGGATCGATCATGACATGACCCGCGGCTACGAAGGGGAGAGCGGGGATGAACCCGAGGAGGCCGAGGCCGCGAAGGATTTGACCTGCGCCGGCTGCCACCTGGGGAAGGACGCCGCCGGCGGAGGCAAGGGCTGGTCGGGGCGGATGGGCGCGCCTTATCCTCTCCACAAGGGCCTGCCTAAGGTCCATTTCGAAAGACTGAGCTGCACCGTCTGCCATTCGGGACCGCTCCCGGCACACGAGGCGGTCCGGGTCCGGACGGCCCGGGCCAACCGGCTCGGGATCTTCGGGATCGCCAGCTGGGCGACCGATCTCCCGGCCGTTCTCGAGCCGGTCTATATCCGTGACGGCGCCGGCAAGCTGATCCCGCACCGCATCGTCTGGCCCGCCTACTGGGCTCAGCGCAAGAAGGACGGGACGATCGTCCCGCTGAGCCCCGAGGCCGTTCTGGCGGCCGCCGGGCCGGTCTTCGCCCCGCCGGAAAAAGCGGCGCGGATCCTTTCGTTCCTGTCCGGGGCGCTTGGAGACAGTGAGAGGGCCGTTCTCGTCTTGGACGCGAACGCTTTTGAGCTCAATGTCGACGGAGGCTTGACGCCTTCGTCGACTCAGGTCGCGGCTGATTTGAAAGGGTTGTTGTGGACGGCCGGCGCGGACGGCATCCTCAAGCCCCTCGTCCCGGAAATAGATCCGGCGGCGTCCGAGCCGCAGCTCGACGCGGAGGCGAAGGTCCGGAAGATCCTCGAATCACTCGGGTCGGACCCCGGCATTCCCGGGCCGCCGGTCTTAGCGATCAAGAATTTCATCTATAAGCTCAGGGACGGCTACCTGGATAAAACTGAAATCTCCGGCCCGGCCCGGACCGAGCCCGAGTTCGGATATCTCGTCGGCGACAAACTCCAGCCTCTCCTGTCCGACTACGAACGAAGGACCTTGACGGCCGTCGCGGGCAAGGATTCGGCCTTGACCGAGGAACAGGTCGCCCTGGCGCTGGCCGACCTCAACAAGGCCGCGGTCAAGGATTCCGCAGAGGCTATCGACGCCGTCTACATCTCGGGTGGAAAGCTCCACGAGCTCGATAAAAGCGGGCATCTCAAGTCCCGCGACCATAAGGCGGCCGGCTTCGTCGCCTGGCCGCTCGGCCACAACGTCCGTCCGTCCCGCCAGGCCCTGGGCGTCCACGGCTGCACGGACTGCCATTCGCTGGATTCCAAGTTTTTCTTCGGCACGGTCAAGGCCGAAGGGCCCCTGCTCATGAAAAGGACGATCGGCCGCCCGGCCTCGTCCTTTATGAAGTTGGGAGGGCTCTTCCACAGGATGTTCGGGCTCAGCTTCGCGGCCCGGCCCGTGTTGAAGGTGGTCCTGACCGCAGCCGTCGCCGTCATCGGGCTCATGGCGCTTCTGGCGGCGCTCCTGGGTCTGGGCCGCCTGTCCGGTCTTCTGGAAAAGAGGAGATGAACGCAATGATCTTCAGGCTCATCGCCATACTTGCCCTCCCGGCCATGATCTTCAGGCTGAGCCTGTTCCGCTTCCAGGCCGCGGCCTCGCCCAAAGGCCGGACGCCGGAGCCCTTTCGTCCCAAGGCCTATCTGGCCTGGGTCGGCGAACGGCTGTCCCGAATCGCCAAGCCGGAAGCACGGACGCGCCTTGTCAAGGTCGTCGAGGCCTGGCCGAAACTGCATTATCCCGGCTGGAGGATCTGGATTTGGGCGGGGCTCGTCCTGAGCTTCGCCTATACCGCGGTGAGCGGGCTCGGCTACGCCCTGTTCATCCCGCGCGGCCTGTGGGGCGTGCCCCTGCTTCTCCACGTCATGGCCGGGGGGCTGTTTGCCGTCTGCCTGGCCGCCGTCGTCGTCCTCAGGGCGCGCCGCTACGGTTTCGAGCCGAGCAAGGGCAAAGCCGAAGTCCAGTGCCTCGTCTGTCCGGTCGTGAAGCGCGTTCCCATTCCCCTGGCGCGCGCTCTCGCGTTCTGGATTTTCGTCGCGGCCGGCCTGGTCCTGACTACGACGGCTTTATTCTCGATGCTCCCTTGGTTCGTCTATACGGCCCAGTTCACGTTCATCGGCGTCCACCGCTACGCGGCGCTGGCCGCGGCGCTCGCGGCCGTGGCTTTCGTCGATCTCGACCTCATTCCGCGCCGCGCCTGACGATGACCGAGCCGAAGTCCGTCTTCCGCTTCGGACACGAAGCCATGTCCACGCCTTTCGAGGTCGTGGCGGCGGGCCGGGATGAAGACTATCTCCGCCAGGCGGCGTCGGCCGCATTCCGGGAGATCGATCGGATAGAGGGGATACTGAGCCGGTTCGACCCCGGGAGCGACATCGGGCGGATCAACAGGCTGCGGCCGGGCGAGTCCCTCCGGATCGGGATCGAGACCTTCGAATGCCTGACCGCGGCCGAGGACGTCCGCCTGGAGACGGCCGGCGCTTTTGATATCGGTTTCCGCTTTCCGATAAAATACGGCTGGGAGATCGGACCCTCCGGCGGAGGGTTCGAGATTCGCCTCCGGGAAGCCGAGAGGCCGGAGGGTCAAGCGTTTCCGCCTCCGATCGAGCTCGATCTGGGCGGAATCGGGAAGGGCTA
>JALHUR010000016.1 GCA_022867325.1 Candidatus Aminicenantota bacterium
CGAGAAGGCCTTCGTCCGGATGGGAATGACGGGGACTAAAGCGCGAAACGGGATCCTGTTCTTCATCGTGCCGTCGCGCCGGGCCTTCGCCGTTATCGGCGACGAGGGCATTCACGCCAAGGTCGGCCAGGAGTTCTGGGACGGGCTGGCCGCGGCCCTGTCCGAGCGCTTCCGGAAGGGCGAGTTCAGCGAAGGCCTGGTCGCCGGCATCGCTGTGGCCGGGGAGCGGCTCAAGGCTTACTTCCTCTATGACGCGGCGACCGACCTCAACGAGCTTCCGGACGATATAGATATTGGACGCGCCAAGAAAATTAAAAAAAAGTAGGAGGCCGGCATGAACGTAAAATGGGTGCGGATCGGTCTATTCCGTGTTGGGGCGGGAATTCTCCTGGCCGGAGCGGCGGCTATTGCCGGTCCGGACGGCGTCCCGGCCTATCCCCTGAAGAAGCTCAGCACCAAGGGATTCGGAGTTTTCAATCCCCTCGCGGGAATCCACGGACGTTAGTCCGTGGAGGGATATCCCCGCTTCGGGGACAGGCGCTCCAACGCCTGCAATGGGCAGATCCCACGGACGTAAGTCCGTGGAGCTTCAGAGGCGTCTTTGACCCGTTCGCCGACGCTAAGCCCCGCTTTTCAACACTCATAAGCCGGAAACGGCTTATGAGTGCCGGCATTCATGCCGGGGAGTCGAGGGGTTGACTGGGTGCCGGTGTCCAAGACTTCGGCCGTCGCCTTTGCCGGAAACCAGGGCAAGGGTACCGAAAATTACAGCTTGGTCAGCTTCAAGATGTCCAACACCGGCGCCGTTTCCCCTCCCCAGACCATCGCCACCGGGAAAGGAAGACCCTGGGCGGTCGCTTGTGTCTGGTTCGAGAGCGGCGCGGCCGGCGTCGACGCCGGCACGCCCTTCGGCTACGTCTTTGTCCTTTTCGAGGTCTATATTTCCAGTCCCGAGTCGGAGACGGCGACCGTCACCATGGCCAAGTTTGATTCCCAGGGAAAGGTCGTCGGCGGCTGGAAGGAATTCCTCAAGGTCAAAACTCCCGCCGGCCGCAATATCGGCGGCGAATATCTTTTCGCTTTCAGCCGAGGGAGTTCCCTCGCCGTCGTTCCCAGCCTGCACTATAACTCCCGTCAAGGTCAACGGAAATCCTTGGTCTATTTTATAGAAATCAACAGCCAGAATGGCGCCCTCATCGGAAAGCCCGTCCTTATGCCGCTCCCCCAGAGCGGCGATTATATAGACGCGGTCGGATATGCTCCGGGCTGGAACGGGCTGTCCTGGCTCGTCCCCGTCGCAGCAACGCTCCTGAAGAGCTCCGGGAAAGATGCGGACATCTTCGGAAAGAAAGCCTTCGTCTACACCGTCGGCGCGGATGCGGTCCACAAGGCCGTTGCCCACGAAATCGCGTCCGACATGACGCCCGGCTGGGGGCCCTACGGCGATATGTGGCTGACGCCCTATCCCAATTCGGCCTCCGACCAGCTCCTCTTTCTGAAGAAGCAAAAAGAGATAGCCGAGGCCCAGCGGAAGCAGGATATGTTCAGCTACAGCTTCAGCCTGAATAAGATCGACGCAACGGGGACTCTCCTGAAGAGCCAAAAAATGACCGTTCCGGCCTTGACCCACAAACTTGTCTATGATCCGGCCGCTAAAACCGAATATCCGGACGATTATTGGACTCCGCCGGCGGCCAAGGATGGGACGCTGTTCATCTCGCGGGCCCATACCATCAACGACTGGAAAAAAAGCGGTTCCGGGCGGAGAGACGGAGGCACCAGCCGATACGAACAGCAGTATTGCTTTTATTCCATCAACGCCCTGACCGGCGCCGTCGCGCTCAAGGCCCAGAGCTTCACGCTCGAGAAGGATGCGATGGTCATTCCGCCAAAGATCAAAGCCTTCCCCTCCGGCCCGCTGGCCGTCGTCAACACGATCTGGTTCTACAGCGGCGACTACCCGCGCTGGAGCTATTTCAGCAAGTTCGCTTATTAGTCGGCCCTCATTCGATCTTCTTCCGGAAGCGGACCACACTCAGGGCCAGCAGGGCCGCACCCAGCCCGAGCATAGCCAGGGCCTCGTCCCAGAGGGCGGCCATCCCGACCCCCTTGAGGAAGATGCCCCGAATGACGACGATGTAGTAGCGGAGCGGGATGGCGTAGGTCACGGCCTGGATGACGCCGGGCATGTTTTCGATCGGGAAGGCGAACCCGGACAGGAGAATCATGGGCATCATCGTGAAGGCCGAGGTCATCATGGCCTGCTGCTGGTTTTGGGATACGGTCGAGATCAGGAGCCCCAGGCCCAGCGTGCTCAACATGAAGATGAGGCTGAGCCCGTAGAGGAGCAGGACACTTCCCCGGAGCGGGACGCGGAACCAGAATGTCGCGATACCCAGGATCAGGGTGACGTCGGCCAAGCCGACCAGGACGAAGGGGAGAAGCTTCCCCAGGATGAGCTGCCAGGGCCGGATCGGCGTCACGATGAGCTGTTCGAGCGTCCCCATCTCCTTCTCGCGGACGACGGCCATCGACGTCAGCATCATCGTCATCATGAGCAGGATCAGGGCCAGGACGCCCGGGACCATGAAGGTGCGGCTTCGGAGTTCGGGGTTATACCAGACGCGGATCGCGGGATCGACCAGCCCCGGCTCGAAGGCCCCGGCCGGCAGGCGGCGAACGATCGTTTCGAGCAGAAGCTTCTGGCTCTGTCGTCCGATGATCATGGCCGCGTAGTTGAGGCCGATCAGGGCCGACCTGCTTTCGGTCCCGTCGACGACGATCTGCACGGCGGCCTGCCGGCCGGCCCGGAGGTCGTCGCCGAATCCCCGGGGAAATACGATGGCCAGGGCGGCCCGGCCGTTGTCGATGAGTCTGTCGATCTCTTCCAGCCGCCCGACCCGGGCCGTGACCGTGAAATAGCCCGAGTTGGTGAACGCGGCCAGGATTTCCCGGCCCTCGGGACTCCGATCGAGGTCGCAAACGGCGGCCGGAATATCCCGGACGTCGAGGTTGACCGCGTATCCGAACAGGATCAGCTGAAGGACGGGCGCCGCGAACAGGATGAAGACCATCCGGCGGTCCCTCCGGATCTGGGCGAATTCCTTGTGAATGATGGACATTATCGGCATGGCCGCGCCTTAGCCCTCTCCCCGGCGAAGCCGGATCGCGCCGGCCGCGATCATCAGGGCTGCGAATCCGAGCAGACCGACGAGCTGGTCCCAAAAAGCCCCGAGCCCGGCCCCCTTGAGCAGGATGGCCCGCAGGGCGCTCAGAAAGTAACGGGCCGGGACCAGGTAGGTCACGGCCTGGATGGCCGCGGGCATGTTCCGGATCGGAAAGACGAACCCGGACAGGATGAAGGTCGGAAGCATCGTCAGGAGGATGGCCATCATGAAAGCGACCTGCTGGCTCTGGGCGATGGTCGAGATGAGAATGCCCAACCCCAGGCCCCCGATCAGAAACAGAAGCATGACGGCCAGCAACCACAGGTAGCTCCCCTTAATCGTCACGTCGAAAAGGAAGGCGGCGACGAACAGGACGGCATGGATCGAGACGATCGAGATGAAGATGTAGGGGATCGTCTTGCCGGCGACGAGGTCCAGCGGACGCAGCGGGGAGACCAGGATCTGCTCCATCGTTCCCCGTTCCTTCTCCCGGACGACCGAGAAGGCGGTCGAGACGACGACGACCGTCATCAGAATGAAGGCCATCAACCCCGGAATCAGGAAACGGACGCTGCGCAGCTCGGGATTGTACCAGACTCTGGGGCGGAGGTCGATCGGAAGCCCCGTCCCGCTGATTCCGAGACGGTCGAGACGGCCGGTCACGACTCGGACGGAATAGGTCAGGGCGTTGGTGTTGATGTAGCCGATCGCCGTGGCGCCGGTCGTCGGGTCCGAGCCGTCCAGGAGGACCTGGACGGCCGGCGACCGGCCGGCCGCGATGTCGTTCCCGAATCCGCGCGGCAGGACCAGCCCGGCCCTGGCCTCCCCGCGGTCGATGAGGGTGTCGAGGGCGGCGGCGTCCTGGATTGTTCCGACCAGGTCGAAATATTCCGTACCTAAGAAGATCCCGGCGAACTCGCGGCTGGTCCGGCTCTGATCCTGGTCGCAAAGGACGAGCTTGATGTGCTTGACGTCGAAGTTGAGGGCGTAGCCGTACATGATGAGGAGAAAAGCGGGGATGGCCAGGAGGAGGACGAGCGTCCGCGGGTCGCGGCGGATTTGGCGCAGCTCCTTCTTGACCACGGGCCGGATCCGGTCCAGGGTCCCGCTCACGGCCTTGCTCCTTTCTTGCGCTCCTCCTCGACTTTGTGGATGAAAACGTCCTCGAGCGAGGGCATGATGCGCGCGATCCGGCGGGCCCGGAGGCCCCGGCCGGCCAGCATCCGGCGCAGGCGCGGCTCGCCGTCCCGGGCGTCTTTGAGGCTGATGTGGAGGGTGACGCCGAAGATCGAAGTTTCCAGGACGTCCGGCTCGGACTGGAACGCTTCCAGGGCCTCGATCACGTTGTCGGCCTCGACGGCGAAGACGGCGTGGCCGAAGACGGACGTCTTGAGCTCGCGCGGGCTGCCGCCGGCGATGATCCGTCCGTCGTGGATGAGGCGGATCGTGTTGCAGTACTCGGCTTCGTCGAGGTCATGGGTCGTGACAAAGACGGTCACGCCCCCCTCCGAGAGTCCGTTGATGAGCTCCCAGAAGCGGCGCCTCATGACGGGATCGACCCCGCCGGTCGGCTCGTCCAGAAAGACGATCTCCGGTTCGTGAAGGATCGCGCAGCCGAGAGCCAGCCGCTGTTTCCAGCCGGCGGCCAGCTCCCGGGCCAGGCTATGCTCGCGGCCCTTCAAGCCGGCCATGTCGAGGACCCAGGACATGCGCCGGCCGATCCGGTCCCTGGTCAGACCGTAGACGCCGCCGAAGAAGGCGATGTTCTCCTCAACGGTCAGGTCGTCGTAAAGGGAGAACTTCTGGGACATGTAGCCGATCCGGCGCTTGACGCCCTCGGGCTCGGTCCGGATGTCGCAGCCGCCCACCCGGGCCGTCCCCGAGGTCGGGCTGAGCAGTCCGCAGAGCATCCGGATCGTGGTCGACTTCCCTGCGCCGTTGGCGCCCAGGAATCCGAAGATCTCGCCGCGGCCGACCGTGAAGCTGACCCGGTCCACGGCCGTGAAAGGGCCGAACATCTTGGTCAGGTCCCGGACGTCGATGGTCGGTTCGGCCATGGCTCTTGTTTCCATTCCCTCAGCGGACTTCGCCGGCCGTCTTGGCCAGCCGGGCTCGGGCGATCGCCCGGTCGGCCTGGGCCTGGGCTAGAGCCGTCTTGGCCTGGAGGAGGGCGACCTCGGCGTCCAGGACGTCCGCATTCAGGGCGATGCCGTCCTTGAAGCGGTCCAGGGTCACGCGGAGGTTCTCATCGGCCTGGAAGACGGATTCGGCGGCGACCGCGACTTTGCGACCGGCCCCATCGAGAGCCAGCCAAGCGCTCCAGACCTCGATCGTGACGCCGTCGCGGATTTGGCCCAGCCCGTCCTGAGCCTGGGCGATTTGGGCCTTGGCCTGGGCGGTTTGGTAGGAGGTTATGCCCCAGTTCCAGAGCTCCATCGATACGGAGACCGAGAAATCCCAGGTGTCGTAGAAGCGGTCCTTCGAGGGGAGGATCCGCGGATTAGGCCGAGCGAAGCTATAATTTCCAGCGAGGAAGACTTGAGGGTACCAAGAAGAACGGGCGACGTCCAGGCCCGACTCGGCGGCCCGGACTCGATAATCCATGGCTTTGAGCTCGGGCCGGTTTTCGAGGGCTTTGCGAACCCATTCGTCGCAGGTCGCCGGCTCGGACGCGGCGGGCGTCTGGGGCTCTGTATCCGCCGCTTCGGCCGGGATTTCGATCTCCTGATCGAGGGGCACTCCGATGACGCTCTTGAGCCAGAGCGACGCGAGCTCGACGGCGTTGTCGGCTTCGATGCGCAGCATCTCGACCTGGGAGAGCTGGACTTTGACCCGGAGGACTTCGTTCCGGGTCAGGAGCCCGCTCCCGAGAAGATTCTCGACGTCCTGGAGGTGGCGCCGGACCTGGCCCACGTTTTCGGCGACGACAGCGGCCAGCGCCCGGGCCTTGAACAGGTTCCAGTAGGCGTTCTTGGCGGAGAAGACGAGCTCGGCCCGGTCGCGCGCGTAATCTTCCTCGGTCGCCATCTCGCCCCAGCGGGAGGCCTCTTCGCCGCTCTTGAGCTTGAACCCCGTGAACAGGGGCTGGGAGAAAGAGAGCCTGAGGTTGTAGTTGTCGAGGAAGACGGGGGAGACCTCGAACTTCAGCGGCTTCGAAAACAGAAAGGAGGGAAGCGTGACTTCGAACGGGGGGACCTCGCTCAACCTCGTGTAGCTCGCGCCGAGCCGGAAGGACGGCAGGCGGGCCGCGTTGATCTCCTTGGTTTTAGCCTGGGCCGATTCGACCCTGAGGGAGGAGGCATGGAGGGCCTTGGAATTCTCGATGGCCAGGCCGACGCATTCGTCCAAAGTCAGGGTCCTCTTGTCGGCGGCGGGCGCGCCGCTTCCGGGCGCCGGCGCGGCCGCGAGGAAGGCGAGGAAGCCGAGGACGACGAGCGTCCAGGATGCCTTTTCAGCTCGTCCCAACTTGATCATGGCGGACCTCCGTCGATGGAGATTGAGTCAGCATGATGAAAACGTTTTCCAGGGAGGGCGGGACTTCCTGCCAGTCGAGGACCTCGACGCCCTGCCGCTTGAGGGCGGCGGCCAGGGCGGGCGCTTCGCGGGCCGCGTCCCCGACGATGACGTTGAGCCTGTCCCCGAACATCTGGACCTCGTTCGGCCCTTTGAGAGGCCGGAGGGCGTGGAAGGCTTTCCGGACGTCGGAGCTCACGATCTCGAGGATTTTTCCTTTCATCAGGCCTTGGATGTCCCGGGGCGTGCCGGCGGCCCGGAGTTTCCCCTCGCTCATGAGACCGACCCGGGACGACCGTTCAGCCTCGTCGAGGTAGGGCGTCGTCATGAGTATAGTCATTCCCGTCTTGAGCAGGCTCGACAGGATCTTCCAGAACTCTCGCCGCGAGACGGGGTCGACGCCCGTTGTCGGCTCGTCGAGGAGGAGGAGGGACGGCTTATGAATGAGGGTGCAGGCCAGGGCGAGCTTCTGCCTCATGCCGCCCGAGAGCCGTTCGGTCAGGCGGCCCCGGAAGGGGGCGAGCCGGGTGAACTCGAGAAGCTCTTCGCGGCGCGCCCGGAAGTCCCGGACGCCGTGGATCTCGGCGAAAAACTCGATGTTTTCGTCGACGGTCAGGTCTCCATAGAGGCTGAAACGCTGGGAAAGGTAGCCGATGCGGCTCTTCACGGCCTCCGTCTCCCGGGACAGGTCGTAGCCCAGGACCGCGGCGCTCCCGGCGCTGGGCTTGAGAATTCCGCACAGCATCCGGATGGCCGTCGTCTTGCCCGCTCCGTCCGGCCCGACCAGGCTGAACATCTCGCCCCGTTCGACGCGGAGGTCGAGGCCGTCCACGGCCCGGACGGCTCCGAAGAGCCGCGTCAAGCCGCGCGTCTCGATCGCGGGACCGGCCTCCGTCATCGTCCGCCTCCGACCGGAGGGGAAGAGGCCGGCCGGGTTTGGATAACGGCGTCGGCCGGGAGGCCGGGCTTGAGGAGCCCGTCGGGATTGGGAATCTCGATCTTGACCCCGAACACGAGCTTGACCCGGTCCTCCTTGGTCTGGATGTTCTTGGGCGTGAACTCGGCCTCGGGCGAGATAAAGGTGACCTTGCCGGGGAAGAAGCGGTCCGGGAAGGAGTCGATCCGGACTTCGGCGGAGTCGCCCAGCCGGACCCGGCCCAGCTCCTTCTCGGTCACGTAGATCATGACATGGACGCTGTAGAGACGGCTCAAGATGAGCAGACCCGTCCCGGGAATGACGAATTCGCCGGGTTGGGCCAGACGATGGGTGATGACGCCGTCCGCCGGGGCGGTGATCGTGCAGTCGAGGACGGTCTTACGGAAGAGGTCGGCGGCGGACCGGGCCTGGGCGAGGCGGGCTTCGGCCGAACGAATATCCTCGGGCCGGGTGATCGTCCTGACTTTTTTCAGAAGCTCGGCGGCCTGGCCGTACTGGGCCTCGGCAACGGCCAAGCGGGCCTTGGCGTCGTCCTTCTGCTTAGCCGTGGCGCTTCCCTTGAGGGCGAGGTCCCGCGTCCGCTCGGCGTCCTTGCGGGCGACTTCGCGGCCGGCCGCGGCCTGTTTAAGGGCCTCCTCGGCCTGCCGGATATCCTCGCTCCGCGCGCCCTTGCGGACGAGGTCGGCCTGGGCCTGGGCGAGGTCGATGTTCGATTCGGCCTGCTTCAGCTGGAAGTCGAAGTTGGCCTGGTCGATCAGGGCCAGGATATCGCCGCGCTTGACCCGGGCGCCTTCATCGACCAGGATATCCTTGACTTCGCCCAGGAGTTTGGAGGAGATCCGGACCTCGACGGCTTCGATCGTTCCGGTCGCACTGATGAGGCCGCGGTCGTCGCTCTTGCGGCAGGCCGGCGTCAGGGCGAGGGCCGCGCCGCAGGCGAGGACGGCCCAGGCGAGCGGGCGCGGTGGATGAGAAAAGGCTTTCATGGACGGACCTCCTTTTTGAGGGCGGTGAGCGGCCCCTTTTGGGCGATGTATTTTTGACGGCCCTTGTCGGTGAGCAAACCCTCGAAGATGACCTTGATCATGATTTCGAAGACGACATCGGCCGAGCGGGGGAGACGGACGATCATCTCGGGCGTGAGAAGGTTCTGGACCAGCGTGACCCACATCAGGACGAGGACGTCCCGGTCGACGTCCCCGCGGAGGACGCCCTCCCGAACGCCGGCCCCGATGAGGGTTTTAAAGTTGGCCAGGATCATCTTGCGGCGGAATTCGTCGATCTCCTTCCAGATAGCGGGCGCGTACCGCTCGATATCCTGGCCCAGGGGGCCGCGCAGATGGGAGATTACGGACTTCAAAAAGGCCATCAAAGCGATCGTTTTCTCCACGAAGTCCCGGGAGTCGTCGCGGGCGATGGCCTCGACGGCGGCCGCCATCTCGGCGACCGTCCGGCCGACGACGGCCCGCAGGATCTCCTCCTTGCCGGCGAATTCCTTGTAGAGGGTCGCTTTGGAGATCCCGAGCTTGGCGGCGAGGTCGTCGGCCCTGACCCGGACGAACCCGGACTTGAAGAACAGATCCCGGGCCGCCTCGACGATGCGGGCCTTGAGGGACCCGTCCGGGGCCACGGTCCGCCTGGAAACTGAAAAAACTCTATCAGTTTTCACAGTTTAATAATAAGCCAACCTTCCCCTTTGTCAAGAGTTTATTTCCGCGCGCGGATTAAATCTTGGATTTCGGAAAGCAGCCCCGGTCTCGCGCTTGCCGAGAAGTCTGCGAATCGGGGATTGCAGGCTGGGGGGACTCGTCTCAAGCCGGACGGATGGCGCTTTTTTCTGGGCGGCCGGAGTCTCAGACGTACTTGCCCATGATATAGTTCTGGAGGTTCTCGATCGTGATCTTCTGCTCGGTCATGATGGACTTGACGACGTCGCCGATCGAGACGACGCCGAGGAGCTTGTCGTTTTCGCAGACCGGAAGGTGGCGGATGTGCTTGTTCGTCATCAGGGCCATGCATTCCTCGGCCGTGCTCTCCCGGCGGACGCCGTAGACGGGCGAGGTCATGATGTCTTTGACCGGGGTGTCCTTGGAGGTCTTGCCCTCGAGGACGACCTTACGGGCGTAATCGCGCTCGGAAAAAACGCCGACGACGCAGCCCTTTTCGACGACGACGAGGGCGCCGACCCGCTTATCGGCCATGAGCTTGAGGGCGTCGATGACCTTGGCGTCGGGCCCGATCGTCCAAACCTTATCGCCCTTGGCATCGAGGATTTCCTTGACGGTCATCATGATGAGCCTCTCCTTCCCAGACCTATTCCTTGCCGTCCGTCCCATCCGGGTCAATTCTGTCCCGGACGGGACGGACGGTACGCACGCCTTCATTTATAGCGAAAGGCCCGTCGCCTGTCAATCTCCGGGAGGCGCGTATATTCCCGTTGAGGTCAATCCGGCTTCGGGGCTTTTAGCCTTTGTCCGGCGATCTTTCTCGTTCGGCTCGCCCTGGTCTGCGCGGGTGTGCTCATGAATTCTTTTTGGGTCTTCGGGCGCCCTGGTAGAGGGCCTGCCAATGGGCGTCGGCCAGCGTCGACACTTGGATCACGGGCTTCTCGTAGGTCGTGGCGTGGATGAACCGGGTCCGGCTGATCATCATCCCGACATGGCCGATTTTGTCGGGCGCTTTGCCGAAGAATACGAGGTCGGCCGTGTCCTCTTCGCCCCGAGGGACTTCGACCAGGCCGCTCTTGGTGAGCTGGATGGCGGATTCGCGGAGGATTTCGACCCCGCTCAAACGGTAGATGAGCTGGACGAAACCGGAACAATCGATCCCCAGCGGCGAATTGCCCCCCCACTGATAGGGGAGGCCCAGGAAACGCTGGGCGAGGGCGGCCGTCTCCTCGGGAGCGAGGCGCGGCCGCTTGAAGCCCTCCCGGCTCAGGACGCCGTCGCCGACTTGGATGAATCCCTTGGCGCCGCAGGGGAGCGTCACTTCGCACCAGCGCTCTCCGGGCGCGCCTGCTTCGAGATAGACCGAGATGGGGGCCGTGACCAGGGGCTTCTTCTCGGTCACGTCGGGCGTTTCATAGACCAGGGCCAGCAGGCTCGTGATCTCGAAGACCTTGCCGCGGGAGGCATAGGCGGGCTCTCCTGCTTTATAGATCCGTAGAGAAGACGCCGCCATCCAGCCCTGGTAGGTGTCCGGCGTCTCGATTCGATACCAGTCTTCGGCTTTGGCGTTATTTTCGGAGGCGAGGATCTTGACGGTGACGCCGAGCAAGGCTTGACTGACAACGTCCGAGGCGTCGTCCGGCTTGGAGTACATGTTCTCGACGCCCTTGGCGACGACGCCGGATTGGGGCGTCTCGCCGACGCTCGATCCGAGAGCGGCCAAAGAAAACAGAAGGAAGACGGTCAGTCTATGTTTCATGAGTGCGACCTCCGGCCGGATATTATATCATGCCCTTTCCCGGGCACCCACCGGCTTTCCGGAGGAGTCGGCAACTCCCTTTTTCCGCGGGCCTTGGGATGACAAACACGGGGATTTTCGCCATAATAATCTTGCCCTCATTCGCAACGCTTGTTCTATCGATTCTGGGGAGGTCCTCATGAGACGGAAAGAATTCCTGGAGCTGGCGGGCCTGGCCTTGGCCGGTTCCTTAACGCCCGCTCGGCGAGCCGCCGCCGCTCTCGCCTCCGCCGGCGCCGCCGGAGGCTGCCGGGTCGACGCTAAGATTTACGAGGTCCGTCTCAAGCATGCTTGGACCCTATCGCGGGGATCCTGGACGACGCGCCGCAACGTCCTGGTCCGCATCGAAAAGAACGGCGTTTTCGGGCTGGGGGAGTCGGCCCCGATCGTCCGCTACAACGAGAGCGCCGAAAGCGGGCTGGCCTTCATCGAGAAAGCCAAGCCCGTCCTGCAGAAGGACCTTCGGGCGTTTCACGACCTGTGGAACGAAATCGACGCATTGGCGCCGGGCGAACACGCCGCCAAGGCCGCCCTCGACATGGCCGTCCTCGACTGGGTCGGGAAGAGTCTGGGAGTGCCTCTCCACCGTTTCCTGGGCCTCGGCGGGGACAAGGACCTGGTCACGACCTTCTCGATCGGGATCGACGAGGTCAAGATCATGCAAGATAAGATCAAGGAAGCGGCCGACTTCGCCGTCTACAAGATCAAGGTCGGGACCGACGACGACCGCAAGATTCTCGAAGGAATCCGGGCCGTCACCGACAATCCCCTCAGGGTCGACGCCAACGAAGGCTGGAAGACCAAGGAGAAGGCCCTGGATATGATCCGCTGGATGGCCGGAATGGGGGTCGAGATCATGGAACAGCCCATGCCGGCTGACCGGCTCGAGGACATCGCCTGGCTCAAGGAGCGAAGCCCCATCCCGATCTTCGCCGACGAGAGCCTGATGATGGCGGCCGACCTGCCCCGGATCGCCGGGGCCTTCCACGGCGTCAACGTCAAGCTCATGAAATGCGGCGGGATCCAGGAGGCGATCCGGATCGCGGCCATGGCCCGCGCCCTGGGCCTCACGCTCATGCTGGGCTGCATGATCGAAACCTCGATCGGGATCTCGGCCGGGGCCGCCGTCGCGCCCCTGTTCGACTATCTGGACCTCGATGGGAACGTACTCATCACGAACGATCCCTTCCGCGGCGTCCGGACCGAGAAAGGACGCCTGATTCTCAACGACCGGCCCGGCCTGGGAATCGAGGGGGAGTTCTGATCGGTGATGGAGCTGTCGGTCCTTACCCGTTCGCCGACGCTAAGCCCCGCCTTTCAAGGCGGGGACGAGAAGCGAGGCTCAGGGTTAACCCCGAACAAGCCCCGGCATTCATGCCGGGGAGTCGAGGGATTGACTTCATCGACACAACCCGGCCCAGGTCGCTTGAGCGTTTGAGCCTCAGGAAGTGTTCGAAGGCCAGGCGCGAAACGGCCGCGATGGCCGGGTTGCCGTCGCCGTCCCGCTTGAGATAGGTCGTCATGACCGAGATGATGTAAGGCCGGTCTTTGAGAAGGACTATCCCGGAGTCGCAGCGGACGGCTTCGAGCTCGCCCGGCTTCTCGGCCACGGCGACTTCCTCGGCGACTCCGGCGCGGAGGGGGCTGTCCTTCTCGATGGACAGGATATCGAGCAACCCCGTCCGAAGGGGATCTTTAAGGACGGCGCCGCTCCAGATTTTATCGAACAGGGTCATCATCTCCCGCGGCGTCGAGACGTTCTCCCGGCCTTCTGCCGCGGCTTTAAGGTCCATCATCCGGCGCCGGAGCCGGGTGGCGGGAAGGCCCAACGCGTCCATCCGCTTGTTGACGGACTCCATCCCGACCCGGTCGATCAGGAGGTTGGTGGCCGTGTTGTCGGAGAGGACGATCATCAGTACGCAGAGATCCTTAACCGAGAGCGCGAGCGAGGGATGGCCGAGGAAGTAGAGGATCCCGCTCCCGGCGACCTTTTTATCCGGGGCGAGGTCGATCCGTTCCTCGAGCTTGAGCGCTCCCTCCTCGGCCCGCTTGAAAACCTCGAGCAGGATCGCGATCTTGATGGAGCTTGCCTGGGGAAAGACCTCCTTCTCGTTGGAGAGATAAAGCGCGCCGGTCTTGAGGTCCTTGATGGCGTAACCCATAACGCCGTCCAGTCCGTCGGCGACGGTCCGCAATCCCGCCTCGAATTTCCGTTCGAGGATCGCGGCCTTGTCGGTGCCGGTCAAGGCGGACGCCAGCCCGACAACAATAATGAAGCCGATGACAACCCTTCTTTCGGATTTCTTCATGACTGGCCTAATCCCTGCGCTTGTAGTATAGCCGAGTGGAGGCCGTTTTTCCGGGGGAAAATTGAGAAAAACAGGGAGTGGGAAAAAAGGGGAATAATGAGGAATGGCCCTTGGAGGTATTGATTCTCCGGCCGGATTGACTCATTTTGGAAATGCAGGGCGACGAGTTTCGTCGCAGCAAATGAATGGCTGTTGTTGGCACCCTCGTAGGTCGCCAAGGACGGGGGGTCTTAGAGGAGAGTGGGGAGGGAGGGGGATAGCGGCGAACGCCGACAATCCCCCTCCCCCCCCGAGTTTTTCAAACCCCTATCCGGCACAGCCCTCCCGTTCCCTAAAATCATTCAGGTCTTGACTTTACTATGCGGACGGATATAATCTTACTCAGCGTTGTCGTAGGCAACGAGGGCCTCATGTCTAACGAAGGGATTCTACGTTCCTGGAAAGAAATCTCCCGTTACCTTGGGTGTGACCGGAAGACGAGCGCGCGCTGGGAAACGGAGTGCGGGCTTCCGGTGCGGAGGATCGACACGAAATCGAGCCGGTCCCGAGTCTTCGCCTATCAATCCGAGCTCGATCAATGGCTTGCCCACAAGCAGGTCTCGTCGATGCCGGCGCGGGAAGGGCGGGGACTGCGCGGTTTCGTTTTTCCGGCCGCGGCGGTCGTCCTCGTCCTGGCAGCCGGGCTCATCCTCAAATCCACCGGGATCCTCTTCTCGACGCCTCGGATTCCCGTCCTCACGATTCTCAGCACCGTCCCGCCCGGGTCTTTGGAACAGGATTATATTCTCGCCGAAGGATTCCGGATGGAAATCCAGAGAAGGCTGTCGGCCTCGGGTCGCCTCCAGGTCACCCGGTCTCCGTCCGGAGCGGTATCGAAGGCTTCGATCTGGACAGCCTTGGATTCCTCCGTCCGTCCGGATTTTGTGCTGGAAAGCTCCCTCCGGAGACAAAACGACCGCCCGGAACTGTCCGTGTTGCTGCGCAGGCGGCAGAACGAAAAGGTCGTTTGGAGCGACACCTACGACAATCCGTTGAACGGCTTGAACGCCTGCTTGAACGATGTCTGCGGCCATATTTTCGACGTCTTGAAAATCGCGCCCCCGAAGAGGGGAGAGAGAGCCGGGGAGCTGACCGACTAATCGGCCTACGAACACTATTTGACCGGGCATTTTCTGCTGGCCCGAATCGCGGGGGAGGGCGAGGATCCCTGGACGCTTTTCAATCAGGCGACCTACTACAGCTTCCTGGATGACGAAGAGGCCAATCAGCTGGCCTTGAAGCTTTTCAATCAGGTATTGCAAATGAATCCCGGGTTCGCGCCCGCAATGCTCGGCCTGGCCCAATGCTATATCAACAACGTCAATTTAGGCGTCGATTTGGATCTCCGCTGCCTGAGCAAGGCCGAGGACATGATCCGACAGGCCGAAGCGATCGACCCCCATCTGCCCGATTATTTCAGGCTCCGGATCCAGATTCTGCTCATCCGCGACGTCCTCCCGGGCGGCAACAGCTCGCAATCCTACTTCGCCTTGGCCGATCGGGGATTCGACATTTATCCCCGCGACGCCGCCCTGAATTCGATCATCGGCTATTGCTGGTTCCTCAAATTCGGCCGCGACGGACGCGAGGAGGATTTCGACAAAGCCCTCAAATTCAAGAGAAGAGCGTTCTGGGGCAATCCCTGCTCCATGGCCAATTACGTCTACGCCGAATTCCTGATGCTCAAGGGAGAGTTCGATGAAGCCTTGAGGGTCTGCAGCCTCATTCAACCGGGCCCGAACTCGTATCCGGTTGATAACCGTATGGCGGAAATTTATTTCTACAAGGGGGAGCCGGACAAAAGCGAAGCCATCCTCCGCCGACACGCGAATCCGAGGTCCGATATAACCGCCCGTTATCTCCTGGGGATGATCGCGGCCGGACGGAAGGATATCGCCGCCGCCCGGCAAATCGCCGCCGAGATCGATCGACTCCACCCTCCCAAGGGCAGCCCTTTCCAGGATATGCTCTGGTACGCCTCCATTTTCGCCGGCATCGGCGAGACGGCCGAGGCCGAGGAGATCGTCCGGACGTTCTTCGGCGACAAGAAAACCCAGGATATGCGCTTCATCCATAAGCGCTATATAGACATCAATCCCAATTTTAAGTCGTTAGCTACGCAGGTGATTGTCGCGAGAAAAGGAGGCGGGGAGAATGGATAAAAGCCGTATCGCAAGGGTTACGCCGAACATGCTCCGGTGCATTAAGGAGCTAAAGGCAGCGCTGAAGAATCTTCCGGCCGGGGAATCCCGGACAAGGGCGGAAGGGGCCCTCGATTACCTGGCGCGGACCTTCGCGGGCAAGCCGCAACCCAACCGGGGACTGGCCTGCGAATTGCCGCGGCTCATCATCCGATGAAGGAATGAGAATCCGGCTGCTGGCGCTCATCGTCACGGACGATTGCAACTTCCGCTGTCGCTACTGTTACAAAACGCCCCGGCCGAACCGGATGACGGATGAGGTCACCCGCCGGGCGGCCGATTTTTTTTGCCGCGCCTGAGGCGGGATTTCTACCTCGCTTTTTACGGGGGAGAGCCTCTCCTTGAGCTTAACCTGATCCGCGAGACGGTGGGCTTCGTCAGGAGGTCCTGCCGTAAAACCGGGCAGAGGCCGCGCTTCTCGATCACGACCAACGGCAGCCTGGTCGACGATGAGGTCCTTGGTTTTTTCGACCGGGAACGGTTCTCCCTGACCCTGAGCTATGACGGGGTCCGGCAGGACAGCCAGCGGCGGGGCGGCAGCGGAGAAAAACTCCAAGCCCTCATCGAGCGGCTGACGGCCAACCCCCGAATTCGGTTCGAGATCAACAGCGTTTTTACGCCTTCCAGCGTCGAGTCCCTGTCGAGAACCCTTCTCGACCTTATCCAGCGGGGGGTTCCCCGGGTCGGCTACAGCCTCTCGGCCTTGACGCCCTGGGCGCGGAAGGACATCGACCGGCTGGGGCGCGAAGTGAAACGTTTGAGGTCCCGAGTACTCGAGCGCTACGGCCGCGTCGACCGGGGCCCGGTCGTGAACTTCCGGGACGAGACGCCCATCCGGATTCGTTATTGCGGCGCCGGAAAAGATCGAATGGCGGTGGACCCGGCGGGCCGGGTTTGGGGCTGCGCTCTTTTCGCCGACTATATCAGGGACCGCGCCGATGCGGCCGCGCTTCGGCGCTTTTCGTTCGGCCCGCTCGATCGGCTGGCCGGACGTTCCGAAGCCTTCCTCGATCGGACGGCCGCCCGTTACGCCCGGTTTTCCATGGACAGGGCCGAGACGTCGCGGGGGCCTTGTTTTTTATGCCCCCGTATCGGACACTGCTGGGTGTGTCCGGTTAAAGCCGCGTTCGCGGGGGGGTCGCTGACCCGTTCGCCGACGCTACCCCGCCTTGAAAGCGGGGCTAAAAATCGGAGCCCCGCCTTTCAAGGCGGGGACGAGAAGCGAGGCTCAGGGTTAACCCCGAACAAACCC
>JALHUR010000017.1 GCA_022867325.1 Candidatus Aminicenantota bacterium
AATCCACCTGTTACGCCATCCACGCAGATCCCCGCGACCCGAAAAAGGCCTGGGTGAGCCATTACAACGGGATCGCCCGGACGACGAACGCGGGCTCGACCTGGAAGGCCCAACAGACCCCTCAGATCACGGATGCGACGTCCATCGCGGCCGACGCGTCCAATCCGAAAATCCTCTATGTCGGGTGCAAGTTCGGCAGCGATGAAACCCGCAGTGTTCTCAAGAGCACGGACGGGGGCGTCACCTGGAAAGTCACCGGAGACGGCGTTTATGGAGAGAGCCACCGAATCCTGGCCGCCGGGTCCAAGATCCACCTGGCCAGCGCGGTCGGAATCTTCCTGAGCAAGAATGGCGGCTCCACCTGGAATCCCGGCCACAACGGTATTCGGGCTTCCAATATCAGAGCCTTCGCCGCGTCGCCCTCCTCGCCGAACACCATCTACGCGGGAATCGGGGGATATGCCCTCCTCAAGACGACCAACGGGGGGTCGGCCTGGATGACTTGCGGAACTTTCTACGGAAGCCTTCTGGTCGCCAGTGTCGCCGTCCATCCCACGAATTCAAATATCATCTATGTAAAACCCAGCGGCTGACCCGAAGGCGAATTCGTCTACAGGTCTGTAGACGGAGGACGGACGTTCAAACAGATCTACAATCTATACGAATGCAGATACGGAAGCCTTTACGTGAATCCTCAGAACTTTAACCAACTTATCATTACCGGATCGGTCAAACAAGGGAGCGTCATTTCGATGGGAATCGTCGTCTCCACGAACGGTGGCACGAACTGGACACCCATCCGGATCAGCGCCGTATCGGGCACCGAATCGACCGTCGCGGCGGTCGCGCCGGGCAACGCAAGCATCTTTTACGTCGGCGGCCGGACTTCCAGCTATAAAGCGCTCGTGTATAAAAGCACAAACAGGGGGGCCGATTGGACCGCGATCACGAACGGGATTTCGAACCCGCCACTAGCGATCGCCGTCGACCCCCAGGGCTCGAACATCGTCTTTGTCGTGACCAATGACGCAGTCTGGCGGAGCTCGAACGGCGGGACGTCCTGGACCAAGTGCACATTCCCGGTCAACTCCTGGGGTTTCCTGGCCGTGGCCATAAACAAGAACAATCCCAGCCAAGTGTTCGTCGGAACCTGCAAGGGCGTTTTTTACAGCCAGGACCGGGGCCTGACCTGGACCGACGTCAGCCAGGGACTTTCTGTTCCCTGGGTGACCCAACTCTATTTCAACTCCGCCAACAGCACTCTCTACGTCGGGACCGAGGGCGGCGGCCTCTGGAAACGCAAGTTTTAATAATTCGCTATAATTTCGGCACGAAGAGAAGGGTATTTTTTCCAGAGGGAAAACGATGAAAAAAGCCGCGTTATTCGTGATCGGCGTCATCTTCGTTTGCCTGTGCGGGTTCCGGCTCTTGGGGACAAGCGCTCCTCAGGGCGCATCTCCGGAGCGAGCCTCCGCCTGGAGCCAGCTCGGCCCGATGGGCGGCGACATCATGTCCCTGGCCCGGCATCCGAAATTGTCCGGAGAGCATTACGCCCTGATCCGGCATGACCTTGTCTTCCGGTCAACCAATAACGGCGGAAAATGGGTCCGCAAATCGGCTTTGGATCTGAACTATAGTTATTTCGATATCGCGCTGGATCCCAAGAATCCCAAGACGATCTTTGTCCTATGATCGGCCGCTTACAGCACAAGCCCCCGAAAGTGGTGCCGCCGTCTTTCAATCGACCAACGGCGGGCAGACATGGATCCAGAAGACGTTGGAGACAACCTCGACTTCGGCCTCCGTACGCGACAGCGTCATTTCGGCCAAGAATCCGTCCATATTGTTTTTCTGCGGCAGCTCTTCGGACGCTTCCGGTACTCACGCCCGCGTTTTTCGTTCCACGAACGGCGGCGCCAGCTGGACTCAGCTCGGGGGAAGCCCCCCCGCCTCCGCTCGTTGTATCGCCGTCAACGCCTCAAACCCAAACGAGGTTTTTATCGGCGACAATGGAGGCTTTTTTTACAATAAAAACAAAGGAGTTTCCTGGACGGAACTGTAGCGCAACCTCCCCGCCAAAGCCGTGCTGTCGGGCCACATCGACGGGGCGGCCCGCAAGGTCTATGTCGGGACCCAAGGCGGCGGGATCTGCAGGCGAAGCTTTTAACACGGAGAACTTATGCAGCCGGGACACGTACCAAAAGGTGCATGATATTCTTTTTCATCCGGGACGCCGGGCATAAATACCGGTTCTTCTCGACCGAACCCGTCCGGGCGATCGAAGTCCGCACCTCGCGCTGGCGCAAGCTCTGGGAAAAGGCCAAAGCCAAGCTCCTTCTCCTCCCCCAGCGGTCGCTCCGCCAGGAGCAGGCCCTGGCCCGGATCGCCCGACTCGAGGAGCCCGCCGTCCGCATCCTAGCCAGCGCCCGAACCGAGGACAAAAAGATTCGTTTCCGCTTTTTCCTGTTCATCCAGAAGCAGCGAACCCGGCATGTCCTTCTCCTCATCGGAGAGACCCTCCTCCTCCCCCTGAGCGGGCTGGCCATGCTCCTCCCGGGCCCCAACGTCTTCTTCGGCGCCCTGGCCCTCCTCATGATCACCCATTGGCAGGCCTTCCGGGGCCTCCAGCACCTCGCCCGCAAAGGACATGATTTCGAGGCCTCCGAGCTCCTGGCCGAGTGGGAGGAGGCCGTCGAGGCCAAGGCCGAGGACCGCTTCCCCCGTCTCCTGGAAGGGATGGAACAAGCCTACGGCCTCAGCGGCCTCCGGAAAGTGCTCTGGCCCCCGCGCAAGGGGAAAAAGCCCCATCCCCGCCCCGCCGATTGACACGGAGAAGAGACCGTCCTCAGGCCCCCGGAGCGGAGGGGGGCCCCGGCGGCTTTGTCCGACGGGGGGAACCGACGGGACTGGTTCCAGGGGGTACGGGGGCGGAGGACGGCTTCTTCTCCGTGTCGATTGACAAAGCCCCCCCTTTTGGTCTATTTTTGGGGTTACCATGCAGATCACCCTCAACCAGGCCCTGTGGCTGGTCCTGACCGTCGCCGTCGTCGTGGCCCTGGCCTTTCTGGCCCGGCTGTTCCTGCAACTCAGCCGGATGGCCCGGGAGGCTCAAAAAGCCATGGTCGAGGCGACCGCTCTTCTCCGGAACCTCCAGGAGACGGAGCGCAAGGTCAGCCTGGCCGTCGAGGACTTGGCCGGGACCATCCAAGCCACCCGAAAAATGACGGAGTCCGCCTCGAAAATCGCGCTGTTCGTGACGACCAAAATCATCCGGCCCTCGTCGAAGTGGTGGCCGTTCCTTTTTCCGCTCCTCCGCATGGGGTGGCAGCAATTCAAGAAGCGAAAGGAGAAGTGAAATGGCAGACGATCACAAAGGGTCGGGCGCCCTTGAAGTCGCCGTTTCGTTCCTGATCGGGGCGGCCGCCGGGTTCGTGCTCGGCATCCTGTTCGCCCCCGCCAGCGGCAAGGATACCCGGAAGAAAATCAAGGAACAAGCCGTCAAGACGGGCGAAAAAGCCAAGGAAAACTACGAGAAGATCGCCCGGGAGGCCGAAAAGGGCATCCAGTACGTCAAGGAAAAGACCCAGGACGGCGTCGAGGCCATCCGCGAGTTCATCGAGAAGAAACGCGATGAGATGCTGAAAACCCCGGGGCCGACCAAGGACGAGTCGAAATAGCGCCGGCGCGGCCGGTTTCACGACCCGATTCCGCCCGGGCTTCCGGGCGGCGCAAGAGGCATATATGAGAGGGAATGGGAGAGCGAGCGCAATTTTTCCGTCCGTTCTATCGGTCCTGGCCGCCTGCACCCTCGGGGCCGGGCCGGCCCTTGCCGTCGACAAGCCGACAACCAAGCGGATCGACGAGGCCGTCGAGCGATGCCGGGCCGAAATCGTGAAGATCCGCCGCTTCATTCATATGAACCCCGAGCTTGCCGGCGAGGAAGTCGAAACGGCCAAGCTGGTGGCGGCCAA
>JALHUR010000176.1 GCA_022867325.1 Candidatus Aminicenantota bacterium
ACGCCCGAAGGATTGGGTCCGGTCGATTTCCGGAGCCTGGGAGTCCGTGAATTCGGGACGATTTACGAAGGTCTGCTCGAGAACGAGCTATCTTTGGCCCAGGACGATTTGACCGTCGACAAGGACGGCGTTTATCGTCCCCTCAGAAAAAAGGGGGATGAAGTTATCGTTCCCAAGTGTCGGCCTTATCTTCACAATTCTTCTGGCGCGAGAAAATCCTCCGGCTCCTATTTCACCCCGGATTTCGCCGTGGAGCATCTTCTGGATTATGCGCTCGAGCCGGCCCTCAAGGACCACATCGCCCGACTAGCCGCCATTAAGGACGACAAGGAAGCAGCCAAGGCTTTCTTCGATTTCCGGGTCGCAGATATCGCCATGGGCTCGGGGCATTTCCTCGTCTCGGCGGTCGATAGGATCGAGAGCGAGCTTTCCAAATATCTCTTCTGTCGGCGGCTCGCTCCCGTCTTCGAGGAGATCGGAAGACTCCGGGAAAAAGCCATCACGGCGCTCGGCTCGGCTGTCGAAGATGTCGTTATTGAAGACAACCGGCTACTCAGGCGGCAGATCGCCCGGCGCTGCATCTTCGGCGTCGATTTGAATCCCTTGGCCGTCCAGCTGGCCCGGCTTTCGATCTGGATCCACACCTTTGTCCCAGGGCTTCCGTTGTCCTTCCTGGATCACAATCTTATCGAGGGAAATTCCCTGGTCGGTATCGCCACCGTCAAGGAAGCCGAAGAGGAACTCAGGGAATTCATGCGCAGCCTTTTTTCCTTGAAAGCCGAGGAACTTGTCGGTTCGGCGCGAGAGGCCCTGGCCATACTTGCCGCTTCCTCGGATGCGGACGCTTCGGAAATAGAACTTGCCCGGAAGGCGAGCAGGGAAGCCCGGGAGGCGGTCCTCCCGGCGGAAGCTCTATTCGATATCCTCTCAGCGGCCAGGATCAATGAAGACATCGAGCGCGAGGTTCAGTCCTGGCCATCTCTTTCGTTGAACGACCTGGAGGCCTTGCCGAAAAACGCTTTATACGAGAAGGCCAAGAAATGCCAGGCGGCTTTGCGACCTCTTCATTTCCCGGTCGTTTTTCCCGAGGTGTTTTTGCGGGACCGGGGGGGGTTCGATGTCATAATAGGTAATCCTCCTTGGGAAGAGACGACCGTCGAGGAAGATAGATTTTGGACCCGGTTCGTACCCGGATTTCACTCATTGCCTCAGCACGAGCAGGAATCCATGAAGAGGACGCTCCGGCGAGAGCGGACAGATCTTGTTTCGCTCTATGAATCCGAACTGGCGCGGGCGAGTGCGATGCGCACCGCCTTGACCGCTGGGCCGTTTCCTGGGATGGGCACGGGAGATCCCGATCTCTACAAAGCATTTGCCTGGCGTTTTTGGCAGTTAGCGAGCCCGCAAGGGGGAAGGATCGGGGTGGTTTTGCCGAGAACGGCGTTCTCTGCCAAGGGCCTTAAGGAATTCAGATTCAACCTACTAAGCCAAGGTATATTTGAGGACTTGACAACGCTTCTTAACAGCGGAGGTTGGGTTTTCAGCGACGCCGAACCCAGGTATACGATTTCGTTAGTTGCTCTAAAAAAGCAGAAGCCCGATGATAACGCCCTTATTCCGATGCGCGGCCCATATCGAAATGAATCGCGATACAAAGCCGGCGTGGCGGCTTCGCCGCCTCGTTATAAGGTCAAAGACGTCCTTAGTTGGACGGATACGGCGGCGCTGCCGCTTCTTCCCGATGACGCGTCGGGAGAAGTTTTCGCTCAGTTGCGGAAATCGCCCCGGCTCGATTTAGATGACAAGAAATCGTGGTTCGCGCGGCCGTATCGTGAATTGGATGCGACTATCGATAAACCTTTAATGACTGTTGTAAAAAAAAGACCTGAGGGATTCTGGCCCGTGTTCAAGGGTGAATCGTTCGATATCTGGACTCCCGATACCGGCTCTTATTATGCCTGGGGCGATCCGGACAAAATGCTGGATGCTCTCCAGCAAAAGCGTCTTAGGGCCCGCACTTCATTTTCGGGTTTTTCGGCCGTTTGGCTAAACAATCCAAAAACCCTACCTTGTCTCAAACCACGTGTTGCTTTTCGCGATGTTTCTAGAGCAACGGATTCCAGAACCGTAAGAGCCTGCTTGGTCCCGGCCAAGGTGTTTCTGACGAATACAGCTCCTTATCTAATTTGGCCACGCGGAGATGAAAAAGACCAAGCATTTCTCTTAGGAACCCTTTCTTCTCTGCCTTTAGATTGGTATTCAAGACGTTTTGTGGAAATTCATGTAAATTATTTCATTTTTAACACTCTGCCAGTCCCGCGGCCTACACGCTCAAACGTATTTTGGAAAAGATCCGTCTATTTGGCCGGTCGGTTGGCTGCCGCGGATAAGCGCTTCTTCGGCTGGGCGGAGGCCGTCGGCGTCGAATGCGGCAGGCTGGAAGAGGACGAGAAAGACGTTTTAATCCATGAGCTCGACGCTGTCACGGCACATCACTACGGATTATCCGAAAAGCAACTGATCCATATCTACGAAACCTTCCACGAAGGCTGGGACTACGAAGATCGCTTGAAAGAAGTCCTAAAGCACTTCACGGCTTGGAGTCGAAAAAAATGAAACCGGAATTCGCCGACAATCGTGAGTTAACCATGGCCGAGGCCTTGAGCGGCCACCTCGACTGGCTTCATGAAACTTACAAGGATCCGGTCGAGATGGCCATCGCCACAGGGTATTTTAATCCCGAAGGCTTCTACAAGATATCCGACCGCCTAGAAAAGCTCTCCGCGATGAAGCTCCTTCTGGGCGCCGAACCTATCCCGCCCGCCGCGCTCCCGGAACGCATCCCCGGCGAGCCGCGCGGCGACCGGATTGAAGAGAAGCGCGTCCGAGACGCCCTGGAGAAAACCGCTTCCGGGCTCCGCCGGGATAGGGATCGGCTTCCGTTTGATGTCTCGTCGGACGGCGCGCTACGGAGGCTGCTCTCCTTTCTTCTTTCTGGGAAGATTGAAGTCCGCAGGTACGAGAAGGGCTTTTTACACGGGAAGGCGTACATTTTCGCATCCGAGGAGGGATTTATCAGCGGTTCATCCAATTTCACGGCGGCGGGGCTCGCGACCAACTTAGAGCTAAACCTGGGCCGCTACGATCCCGCGCCCGTAGCCCGGGTCAAGCGTTGGTTCGACGAGCTCTGGGACCATGCCGCTCCCTACGATTTGGCCGCCCTTTACGAGGCATGCTTCCAGGAACATGATCCTTACTTGATCTATCTTCGGGCGCTTTGGGAACGATACAAGGACGAGTTAGAACAAGAAGCGCCGCCGGGTTCGATCATCCGGCTGACGACCTTCCAAAACGACGGTATTCTGAGAGCGGGGAAGATCTGCGATAAGTATCACGGCGTGTTGATCGCGGACGGAGTCGGGCTGGGGAAAACATTCATAGCCGGAGAGATTCTCAAGAGGGCGATATCGCAAAGACGACAGAGGGCTTTGCTCATCGCTCCCGCCACGCTTAGGGACGGGACCTGGGAACGTTTCAGCGCCCGGTATCAACTCTACATGGAATGCATTTCCTTTGAGGAGCTTGCCCAGGACAGCCGGCTCGGGGGAGATCGCATTCACTTGAAATGCAATCCCAATGAATATGCCCTGGTTATTATCGATGAAGCCCAGGCCTTCCGCAATCCGGATACGCAGAGGGCCCGCGCCTTGCGCCGGCTCCTTCAGGGCGATCCGCCCAAGACCGTGGTACTGATGTCTGCGACGCCTGTCAACAATTCCCTCTGGGACCTCTATTATCTCCTGACCTATTTCATCGGCCATGACGCCGCTTTTTCCGACATCGGCGTCCGTTCGCTCAAGGATAAGTTTATCGAGGTCGTCCGGACCGAGCCGGAC
>JALHUR010000177.1 GCA_022867325.1 Candidatus Aminicenantota bacterium
CTTATCGACGTCGCCCCGGTAGATCCAGACCTTGATCCCGATCTGGCCGTAGTTCGTGAAGGCCTCGGTGAAGGCGTAGTCGATGTCGGCCCGCAGGGTCTGGAGGGGGAGTCGGCCCTTGAGGTACCACTCGGTCCGGGCGATTTCAACCCCGCCCAGGCGGCCCGCGCACATGACCTTGATCCCCTTGGCGCCCATGCGCAGGGCGTTCTCGACGGCCTTGCGCATCGCCCGCCGGTAGGCGATCCGCTTCTCGAGCTGGATGGCGATTCCCTCCCCGGTCAGCACGGCGGTCAGTTCGGGTTTGTCGACCTCGCGGATGTCGACGTAGACATCCCGCTTGACGACCTTCTCGAGAAGGCCCTTAAGGCTCTCGATCTCCTTGCCGCCCCGGCCGATGATGATCCCGGGCCGGGCCGTATGGATGATGACCCGGACCTTGGGGCCGACCCTCTCGATATCGATGGCGGCGATCCCGGCGTGGGCGTACTTGTTCTTGATCTCCTTTTTCATCCGGAGATCCTCATGGAGGAGGCGGGCGTAGGAAGCGCCCTTGGCGAACCAGCGGGAACTCCACTGCTTGTTGAACCCCAGCCTAAACCCGAATGGATGCGTCTTCTGTCCCACGGTTCATCTCCCTTTTCGATCTTCCAAGTAAACGTGGACGTGGCTCGTCCGTTTGAGGATGCGGTGGGCCCTCCCCATCGGCGCCGGCCGAATTCGCTTGAGCTGGGGCCCCTGGTCGACGAAGATCCGGGCGACGTAGAGGTTGTCGACGTCGACGGAAGGGACCTTGTTCTGGGCGTTGGCGATGGCCGAACGGAGGGTCTTCTCGATGATGGCGCTCGCCTTCCTTTTCTCGCTGTGGCGAAGGATGGTCAGGGCCTCCCCGACGAAGCGGTCCCGGACGAGGTCGGCCACCAAGCGGGCTTTCTGGGGGGAGATCCGGATGAAGCGGGCCACGGCGTTGGAAACGAAGGCTGACTCGCCCCCCTGCCCTTCCTGGTGGGCGTGAGCGGAGCCCTGGCTGCGCTTGTCCATGTTACGCTTTCACCTTCACGGCCTTGGCCGACTTCGAGGTGTGCCCTTTGAAGGTCCGGGTCGGGGAGAACTCGCCGAGCTTGTGGCCGACCATGTTCTCGGTGACGAAAACCGGGATGAACTTGCGGCCGTTGTGGACGGCGATCGTCAGCCCGACCATCTCGGGGATGATCGTCGAGCGCCGGGACCAGGTCTTGATGACCTTCCGCTTCTCACCCTTGGACTCGAGGGCCTTGACCTTTTCCAGGAGGTTGGTATCGATGAAGGGACCTTTAGCGAGGGACCTACCCATGATTACTTGCTCCTTCTCCGGATGATGAAGACCTTGGTCCGTTTGTTTCTGCGCGTTTTAAAGCCTTTGGTCGGGATCCCCTCGGGGCTGACCGGATGGCGGCCGCCCTTGGACCGGCCTTCGCCGCCGCCGTGGGGATGGTCGATCGGGTTCATGGCCGTCCCGCGCACGTGGGGCCTCCGGCCGCGCCAACGCGTCCGGCCGGCCTTGCCGATGTCGATGTTCTGGTTGTCGAGGTTGCCGACCTGTCCGATCGTCGCCCGGCAGTTGAGGTGGATCTTGCGGATCTCGGACGAGGGCATCCGGACTTGGGCGTAGTCCCCTTCCTTGGCCAGGATCTGGGCGCCGCTTCCGGCCGACTTGGCGACCTGGCCGCCCTTATCCTTGCGGAGCTCGATGTTGTGGATGATGGTGCCGAGCGGGATGAAACGGAGGGGCATGGCGTTCCCGGGCAGGATGTCGACCTGTTCGTTCGAGGACAGAACGGCCTGTCCGACCTTGAGGTCGAGGGGGGCCAAAATGTAGCGGCGCTCGCCGTCGGCGTATTTGACGAGCGCGATGAACGACGACCGGTTCGGGTCGTATTCGACCGTCTCGATCCGGCCGGGGATTCCGATTTTATCGCGCCGAAAATCGATGATCCGGAACATCCGCTTGTGTCCCCCGCCGTGGTGGCGGATGGATAAATGCCCCCGCGAATCGCGCCCGCCCGACTGGGGCAGGCGCTCGAGGAGGGGCTTGTAGGGCCGGGCATCGCTGAGCTCCTCGAAGTTCAGGCCCGTCCGGTGCCTGATCCCGGCGCTGGTGGGTCGGTAGGTTTTAATGCCCATGGTTAGACCGCCTCGAAGTACTCGATCATTTTTTCGCCCTCGCGGAGCGTGACGTAGGCTTTCTTCCAGTCTCCGGTCGAGCCGAAGTTCCGGCCGACCCGCCGCGTCTTGCCGACCATATTCTGGGTCCGGACGCTCCGGACCTTGACCTTGAACAGCTGCTCGACGGCCCGCTTGATCTCGGTCTTGTTGGCGTCGCGGCGGACGGCAAAGCAAACGGTCCGGCTGGCCTCTTTGAGGGCTGTCGTCTTCTCGGTGATGATGGGCTTGAGGAGGATCCAGGTCGCGTCTCTCATCATTTGAGCCTCTCCATCAGGGAATCGAAAGCCCGCCGGCTCAGGACGAGCCACTTGTAGCGGAGGACGTCGAAAGCGTTGACCTGCCGCTCGTCGAGGGCCCGGATGCGGGGGATGTTACGGAGGGCCTGGAACAGGTTGACGTTGGCGCTCGTGTCGACGACCAGGGCCGAATCGACCTTGAGGGCCTTGAGCCAGTTCGCGCCCTCCTTGGTCTTGGGGGCCGCGAAGGCGATTTCGTCCACGATCATGAAAGCCCCCTCCTTGTGTTTGAGGGCCAGGGCCGAGCGGAGGGCGTTCACCCGGACCTTCTTGGGGAGCTCGTAGGAGTAGTCGCGGGGCTGCGGCCCGAAGGTAATCCCGCCCTTGCGCCAGAGGGGATTGCGGATCATGCCGACGCGGGCGCGGCCGGTCCCTTTCTGCCGCCAGGGCTTCCGGTTGCTGCCGGCGACCTCGCCCCGCGTCTTGGTCGCGGCCGTGCCCCGGCGCCGGTTGGCGAGCCGGTTGACGGCCGCCGCGTGGAGAAGCTGCTCCTTGACCGGATAGGCGAAGACACGGTCGGGCAGCTCGATCTCGCGGGTCGGGCGGCCGCTCGAGTCCAGTACGGATATTTTAGACATGGAAGTTGTCCTTGAGGATCAGAAGGTAGCCGCCCCGGGCTCCGGGGACGGCCCCCTTGACGACGAGGAGGTTTTGCTCGGGGTCGGTCCGGACGACCTCGAGGCCTTGGACGGTGACCCGGTCCTGCCCCATGTGGCCCCCCATCCGCATCCCCTTCATGACGCGGGACGGGTAGGAGGAGGCGCCGATCGAGCCGGGCGCCCGGTGGAACATCGAGCCGTGGGAGGCGCCGCCGCCCCGGAAATGGTGCCGTTTGACGACCCCGGCGAAACCCTTGCCCTTGCTCGTCCCGACGACGAGGACCTTGTCCCCTTCCTTGAAGATGTCGACCAGGACCTGGTCCCCTTCCTTGATGGCGGCCTGGGCCGCGAACCGGAATTCGCGCAGGACGCGGACGGGCGGAATACCCGATTTCTTGAAATGCCCGATCCGGGGCTTGGTCGCCTTCTTGAGGCCTTTGTCCTCGACGAAGCCGAGCTGGACGGCCTCGTAGCCGTCCTTGTCCTTGGTCTTCTTCTGGACGACCATGCAGGGCCCGGCCTTGATGACGGTCACCGGAATGACGTTGCCCTGGAGGTCGAAGGTCTGGGTCATCCCGATTTTCTTGCCGATCAACCCTTCCACCATGCTTAATCTCCTCCGGCCCCGAAGGCCTTGATCTCGACGTCGATGCCGGCCGGAAGGTCCAGTTTCTGGAGCTCTTCGATCGTCTCGTTGTTGTATTCGCTGATGTCGATCAGGCGCTTGTGGATCCTCATCTCGAAGTGTTCGCGGGACTTCTTGTCGACGTGGGGGGAGCGCAGGACGCAGAAGCGATGAATCCGGGTCGGAAGCGGGATCGGGCCCGCGATGTGGGCGCCCGTCCGATTGGCTTTGATGACGATGTCCTTGACGGACTGGTCCAGCAGCCGGTGGTCAAAGGATTGCAGCCTGATTCTGATCTTTTCCATCGTTCGTTCCTCGGTTTTCCGAATTCATCGTCTCAGCCCCAAAACGGACTGGGCCGTCCCCGCTTCCCGGCTCCTCCGAACCCGTTACTCGATGACCTCGGTCACGGTCCCGGCGCCGACCGTCCGGCCGCCTTCGCGGATCGCGAACCGAAGCCCCTTCTCCATGGCGACGTCGGCGATCAGGGCGATCTCCAAGTTCACGTAGTCGCCCGGCATGACCATCTCGACGCCGGCGGGCAGGATCGCCGAACCGGTGACGTCGGTCGTCCGGAAGTAGAACTGGGGCCGGTAGCCCGTGAAAAACGGGGTATGGCGGCCGCCCTCTTCCTTGGTCAGGGCGACGACTTCGGCCTTGAACTTCCGGTGGGGGGTGATCGATCCCGGCTTGGCCAGGACCATGCCCCGCTCGACCTCGTCCTTATCGACGCCCCGGAGCAGGCAGCCGATGTTGTCGCCGGCCTCGGCCTGGTCGAGGAGCTTGCGGAACATCTCGACCCCGGTGACGATGCTCTTGCGCGTCTCCCGGAAGCCGACCAGCTCGACCTCGTCGCCGACCTTGACCTTGCCGCGGTCGATGCGGCCGGTCACGACGGTCCCGCGGCCGGTGATGGTGAAGACGTCCTCGACGCTCATCAGGAACGGCTTGTCGACCTCGCGGACGGGGTCGGGGATGAAGGTATCCAGGGCCTTGATGAGATCCCAGATCTTCTGGCCCCAGGGGCCGTTGATGTCGTCTATGGCCTTGGTCGCGCTGCCCCGGATGATCGGCGTGGTGTCTCCGGGGAAATTGTACTTGGACAGGAGCTCGCGGGTCTCGAGCTCGACCAGGTCCAAGATTTCCTCGTCGTCGACGAGATCGGACTTGTTCATGAACACGACGATGGCCGGCACGTTGACCTGACGGGCCAGCAGGATGTGCTCCCGCGTCTGGGGCATCGGGCCGTCCGCCGCGCTGACGACCAGGACAGCGCCGTCCATCTGGGCCGCGCCCGAAATCATGTTCTTGATGTAGTCGGCGTGGCCCGGGCAGTCGATGTGGGCGTAGTGGCGCTTCTCGCTTTCGTACTCGACGTGGCTCAAGGCGACCGTCAGGATCTTGGTCGCGTCCCGGCGGAACATCTTGGCGTCGGCCTTGGCGACCTCGTCATAGCTCTTGGCGACGGCGAGTCCCTTGGACGCCAGGACCTTGGTCATGGCGGCCGTCAAGGTCGTCTTCCCGTGATCGATGTGACCGATCGTTCCCACGTTGACGTGGGGCTTCGTCCTCTCAAACTTTTGTTTGGCCATGGCTGACTTGGACCTCCTCTCAGCGTCTTAGTAGGCCGGAATCCTTCCCTCGATCCGGGCGATGATCTCCTCGGCCACGGCCGGCGGAGCCTGCTCGTATCGGAAGAATTCCATGGAAAATACTCCGCGACCCTGGGTCAGGGTCCGGAGGATGGTCGCGTATCCGAACATCTCGGCCAGGGGGGCGAAGGCCTTGACGACGCGGGCGCCGGCCCGCATCTCCATGCCCTCGATCCGTCCCCGCCGGGCGTTGATATCCCCGACGACGTCCCCGAGGTAATCGTCGGGGGCGATGACCTCGAGCTTCATGACGGGCTCGAGCAGGGCCGGCGAGGCCTTGACGGCGGCCTCCTTGAAGGCCAGCGAGCCCGCGATCTTGAAGGCCAGGGGGCTGGAATCGACTTCGTGGAACGTCCCGTCGAGAAGCGTCACCCGGATGTCGGCCATCGGGAAGCCGGCCAGGATGCCGACGTCCATGGCCTCCATCACGCCGTTTTCGACGGACGAGACGAATTCCTTGGGGAGAATCGCCTCCCGCGTCCGGTCCACGAACTCGAACCCCGTCCCGCGCGGGAGAGGTTCGACCCGGACCCGGCAGTGGCCGTATTGGCCCCGGCCCCCGGCCTGGCGGATGTACTTGCCCTCGGCCTCGGCTTGAGCCCTGATGGTCTCCTTGTAAGCGACCTGGGGCTTGCCGAAAGTGGTCTGGACTCCGTACTCCCTCTCCATCCGGTCCATGATGATCTCGAGATGGAGCTCGCCCATGCCGCGGACCAGGGTCTGGCCGGTGTTCGGGTCCTGGGCGATCTTGAAAGTCGGATCCTCCTTGGCCATTTTGGCCAGGGCATTGGCGAGCCGGACGTGGTCGGCCTTGGTCTGGGGTTCGATCGTGGCCGAGATGACCGGCTCGGGAAACTTGATGGATTCGAGGACGAGGGGGCGACTCTTGAGGCAGAGGGTGTCGCCGGTCGAGACGTTTTTCAGAGAGCCGAGAGCGGCGATATCCCCGGCGTGGAGCTCCTGGGCCTCGCGCCGCTTGTTGGCGTGCATCTCGAGGATCCGGGTCAAGCGCTCGTCCTCATCCTTGGTCGAATTGTAGAGCGTCTGGCCGAGCTTGGTCTTCCCCGAATAGACCCGGAAATAGGCGAGCGTCCCGACATAGGGATCGTTGGTGATCTTGAAGACGAGCCCGGAGAGCGGCTCGTCGTCGGCGGGCCGCCGGGTCTCGACGTCGAGGGTCCGGGGATGGTGGCCGACGACCGGAGGGACGTCGGCCGGCGAGGGGAGATGGTCGACGATGGCGTCCAGCAAGGGGTGGATCCCCTTGTTCCGGAATGAGGCCCCGAACAGGACCGGGACGAAATCGAGGGCGGTCGTCCCCCGCCGGATGGAGGCCTGGAGCTCCTCGACGGTGAGCTCCGCCCCGCTCAGATACCTCTCCAGGAGGATATCGTCCGTCTCGCTCAGCTTTTCGATCATCTCATTCCTTTTCGTCAACGCTTCCTCGCGGGTTTCCCCGGCGACGTCCCTGACTTCAAAGGACGTTCCGAGGAGATCCGCTCCCCAGTCGATCTCTTTCATCCGGACGAGGTCGACGACGCCCCGAAACGTTTCTTCCCGCCCCAGGGGCATCTGGACCGGGAGAGGCCGGGTGCCCAGCCGCGTTCGCATCTCTTCGATGGCGCGCTCCGGCTCCGCGCCGATGCGGTCCATCTTGTTGATGTAAACGATCCGCGGAACCCGGTACCGGTCAGCCTGCCTCCAGACCGTCTCCGATTGGGGCTCGACGCCGCCCACCCCGCAGAGGATGATGACGGCACCGTCCAGGACCCGCATGCACCGTTCCACCTCGGCCGTGAAGTCGACGTGGCCCGGCGTATCGATGATGTTGATCCGATGGCTATTCCAGGTGCAGGTCGTCGCGGCGGACGTGATCGTGATTCCGCGCTCCTGTTCCTGCACCATCCAGTCCATGACCGCGGTCCCCTCGTCCACTTCGCCCATCTTGTAGGTGATCCCGGTGTAGAAAAGGATGCGCTCCGTGGTCGTCGTCTTGCCGGCATCGATGTGCGCCATGATACCGATGTTCCTGACGCGCTCGATCGGATAGGAACGCATAACCTCTTTTCTCCATCAATCTCGGTGTCACCTGCACTCTGGGAATACGGGAGACTACCATTTATAATGGGCAAACGCCCTGTTGGCCTCCGCCATTTTATGCGTGTCTTCGCGCTTCTTGACCGCCCCGCCCTTGTTGGCCAGGGCGTCGAGAATCTCGGCCGAAAGCTTCTCTTCCATGCTCCGCCCCCCCCGCTCCTGGGCGTACTTGAGGAGCCAGCGGATGCCCAGCGAGGTCGAGCGGCGGGGGGCAACTTCGATCGGGACCTGGTAGGTGGCCCCGCCGACGCGCCGTGATTTCGTCTCAAGGAGGGGACGGACGTTCTCGACCGCCTTTTCCATGGCCTTGAGGGGATCTTCCTTGGCCTTCTCCTTGACGATTTCCATCGTGTTGTAGATGACCCGCTCGGCGACGCTCTTCTTCCCTCGCTTCATGCTCAGGTTGACGAACTTGGCGATCAGCGTGCTGTTGTAGGACGAGTCCGGCTTGGGCTTTCTCTTCTTGACAATTCCACGTCTCGGCATCGGGAGACTCCTTGGGCGCTAGGACGCGACCTTCTTCTCCTTGGGTTTCTTGGCGCCGTAGCGGGACCGGGCCTGCATCCGGTTCTGAACGCCCTCGGAGTCGAGGGTCCCCCGAATCAGGTGATAGCGGACGCCGGGGAGGTCCTTGACCCGGCCGCCCCGGACGAGGACGATCGAGTGCTCCTGGAGGTTGTGGCCCTCGCCAGGGATGTAGGCGGTGATTTCGGCGCCGGAGGTGAGTCGCACGCGGGCGACCTTGCGA
>JALHUR010000178.1 GCA_022867325.1 Candidatus Aminicenantota bacterium
CTAGCTACAGAATATAGAATCGACCTGCTCGCCCATCGGCCTCGCCCGTCGCCGTCTCTATTGTTAATCCGAATAATTTTGAGTTATGCTCATGCCGACGGGAGGACGCCATGAGTCCAATCAGAGTCGGTTTGATCGGGACGGGCTACATCGGCATGGTTCATCTCGAGATCCTGCGCCGGATCGTCGAGGTCGAGATTCTGGCCGTGGCCGACACGAACCGGGAACTCGCCGGCCGGGCGGCCGCCAAGCTCGGAATCCCCAGGATTTATCCGAGCGCCGACGATCTCATCGCGGACCGCGAGATCGACGTCGTCCACAACTGCGCGCCCAATAACGTCCATTTCGACATCAACGCCAAAGCCATCCGGGCCGGCAAGCAGGTCCTTTCGGAGAAACCCCTGTCCCTCGACTCCAAGGAATCCGCGGCGCTCGTCGCGCTGGCGGCCGAGCACGACGCCTTGACCGCCGTCAACTTCTGCTACCGCTATTACCCCGTCGTCCAGGAGGCGGCCGCTCGCGTCCGGCGCGGCGATCTGGGCGAGGTCCGGGCTTTCATGGGACATTTCCTCCAGGACTGGCTGTTCTACGACACGGACTACTCCTGGCGTCTGGACCCCGAAGTCGCGGGCGGCGCGAACGTCATCGCGGACCTGGGCAGCCATTGGTGCGACCTGGTCCAGTTCATCACCGGACGGACGATCACGGAGGTCATGGCCGAGCTTCACACTTGTCTTCCCCGTCGCCGCAAGCCGAAAAGCGGCCCCCTATCGTTCAGCTCGCAGAAGGTCGCCGAATACGAGGATGTCGAGGTTAAGCTCGACGACTACGCCTCGATGTTCCTTCGCCTGGACAACGGCGCCCGAGGGAATTTCACGACCTGCCAGGCGGCCGCCGGCCGCAAGGTCGACATCGAGCTTCAGATCTTCGGTTCCAAGGAATCCTACGCTTGGAGCCATGTCCATCCCAACGCCCTCTGGATCGGACACCGCGACCGCGGCAACGAAATGTTCTATGAGTCCGCGGCGCTCCAGACGGCGGACACCCAAAAATACGCCGCCCTGCCGACGGGGCACCCGATGGGCTACCACGACGCCGTCTTTAACCTGTTCCGGGATTATTACGAGGCGCTGGGGGCGAAACGGGCCGGCAAGCCCTATCAGGTCCGGTTCCCGGATTTCGCAACGGGCCACACCGAGATGTGCGTCATCGACGCGGCCGTCGAGTCCAACAAGACGGGGCGATGGGTCAAGGTCGGGCGCTAACCTCCCGACCTTCTTTGCTGTTTGCGCGGCTGTAAGGCTAAGAGGTCCCCTTGGGATAACCGACGGGATGATTCAAGATCGGGAATTGGGTTTCCTTGAGTTTCAGCAGGCTCCTGATGAGGTCTTTGTTCATGCCGGCGCGCGGCCTGGTGGCGAGCCCGGTCGCCGCGCAAAACAGGGAGATATTTTGTGAAACGATCCCGGTATCGATGTTCGCCCATTCCAGTTTTAATGCCTGTTCTCCGCGGCTGAAGCGGGATATGTCCGAGACAAGAATCAGCTGAATCGGCGCGGGCGATGGCGGACCGCCCGGGCCTCCTCCAGGTGGAGTCCCCGGAGGGCCTTCCGGCTTGGCGGGCGGGGCCGGCGGCGTGCCTTCGGGCTTGGCGCCCGGAGGGCCGCCCGGACCCCCTCCCGGCCGCGCGGTGATCTCGACCCGGCGGTCGCCGCCGAGCCTGGGAATCAGCGCGTGTTGTTTCGGGTCATAAAGATAGGCCCCGTCCTTCATGAAGACGTAGATATCGATATCCTGGGCGTTCATGGCCGACGCGGCCGTGCGCTTCCCGCTCTCGGGACGGTTGATGCCGTTGGCCGCCCACAACAGGTCGGACAGATCCTGAAGGCTCAGCTCCTTGTCGGACCAATCCCTGACCGAGGCCCTGACCGACAAGGCCTCCATGACGGGAAGGCCTCGCTTCTTGTTCGGCTCGATGAGTTTGATGGTCTTGGATTCCTGCGCCGCCGCCCAGCCGAACGCGGAAACGATAAGCAATGATGCTAAGACAGATTTTTTCAGAAACCCTCTTTTCATGTCGACCTCCTTTTTCTTGATACCACCTTTAGACGCTTCCGTCAAGCGTCGAGACCGGATCCCGCGGCTTAATGGTGACGCTTAACCATGTCCCTTTTTGCCTTCCGATCGTTTTCGTCACGGCTTGACCCGTTCGCCGACGCTACCCCGCCCTGAAAGGCGGGGACGAGAAGCGACACTTTTGTACTCAGCCCCTTTAGAAGGGATGGGGCTGAGTGGGCTCAGGGTTAACCCCGAACAAGCCCCGGCATTCATGCCGGGGAGTCGAGGAGTTGACGCCGCGTTTCTTGCAGGGTATAAAGAACGAAGACGGTCGTGAGGGAGATATGATCAATAAATCATCGGGGCTTTCGGTCGGAGTCGTTTGTCTGTCGTTGGCCGTATGGGCTCTGTCGGCGCCCGCCGTTC
>JALHUR010000179.1 GCA_022867325.1 Candidatus Aminicenantota bacterium
CGACTGTGAAGATCCATACTCTGACCTCCTCGACGAGAGAAGGTAGAGTACGAAGATCCCCTTGTCCCTGTCCACCCATGGTAAGATTTTTAAATGGCAAGACATATCAGCCTTCGGTAAGATTATAGACGGCGCGATTCGAGGGGTTGACAGCGCCGCGGGGCGGGCGCTATCATGCCAGCGTTCGGCTTAGAATCAGAACCGAGGTTATCATGAAGCATTTCCTTGCCTTGATTCTATGTCTGCTTGCAGTGGTCGTCGCCGGCGCCCAAGATTACACCCGGGGCTTGGGAGTCTATCCCGGCGACCCCCGAGAGGATTTTTCACCGGTCCTGCGGCCGGACCCCTCATACCGCAACCTAGCGAAGCATCGGCCGGCCTATCAGTCGAGCGCCTATGACTACAACCTCACCGCTCAGCTGGTAACGGACGGGATAGTGGAGACCACCCGGCCACGCTGGCTTTCGGTGGCCACAAGCCTCCAGGGCACCCTGCAGAAAAACCAGCGGGAATGTCTCTTCGACGGCAACTGGGTCTCCCAGGTTGAATTGAAGGGTCAGGGCGGCGTGATCCCGCAGGAATCCAAATCCGGCGCTTGGATTCAAGTGCTGTTGGGGGGCGGGGCCGCCCCTCCGGAGATGGACGGCCTGAATATCGTCGGCCGAGTGCGGGCGAAAGGAGACGGCCCCGAAAACTGGACCTGTACGGTGCTGGGATCCGGGGATGGCGAGGATTGGACGCCGTTGGGGCAAACCAGCGGCATGACCCGGGCCGGCGGCGACTTCGACGCCGCCGTCTCCTTCAGCGAGCCTTTCCGCCGCCGGTTTTACCGCGTCGAATTTGCCGATCCCCGGGCCCAAGCCTGGTTCATCGGGGAATTGAATTTCCGCCGGCAAGGGCGGTCCGTGCCTGTGGGCGGACCCTTCGATTTCACCAGCGCCTGGAAAAGCGCGGGGGCGGGCGAGGAGTGGGTTTACGTCGACCTGGGCACCCCCAGCGCAATCGACCGGATCATGCTAAGATGGATCCGGCGCGCTGAAAGCGGCTTGCTGCAGGTTTCCAATGACGCCGCTGCCTGGCAGACGCTCAAGAAACTGCCCGCCGGCGGCGATACCGACGATTTGAAAGTGCCCGTCACCAAAACGCGCTATGTGCGGGTCCTTATGACCCGGCCCCAATCCCCCGAGGGATACGTTCTCAGCGAATTGGAAGTCTACGGCCGTGGAGGTTTGGCGGCAACATCCAAGCCTGCCCCGGTCCCGCAGCCCGACGGCCGGGTGGACCTGGCGGGCGGATCCTGGCGGGTCCAGCGCGACTCCCTGGTGCAAGCCGATGGCCCGGCGCTTTCCACTCCCGGGTTCCGGGACGGAGACTGGCCGGTCGCCACGGTGCCGGGCACCGTCCTGACCAGTTATGTCAACGCCGGGGCGCTGCCCGACCCCAACTTCGGCGACAACCAGCTGCTTATCTCCGACTCCTTCTTTTACGCCGATTTCTGGTACCGCCGCGAGTTCGCCACGCCGCCGGACGCGAATAGCCGGCTGGTCTGGTTGAATTTCGACGGCATCAACTGGAAAGCCGAAATCTATCTCAATGGACAAGCGCTGGGGCGCATCGAGGGCGCTTTTACCCGGAAGCGTTTTGAGATAGGCAGGCTGATGCGCCCGGGACGGCCCAATGCTTTGGCGGTGCGCATCGAAAAGAACGCCCATCCCGGCCGAGTCAAGGAAAAGACTTTTACGAGCCCGGGCGAGAATGGCGGCGTCCTCGGCGCGGATAACCCCACCTACCATGCCTCCATCGGATGGGACTGGATTCCCACCATCCGGGGGCGTAATACGGGTTTGTGGAACAAGGTTTGCCTGACCCGGAGCGGGCCGGTGACGGTGGAAGATCCATCCCTGCGCACGACATTGCCGCTGCCCGGCACCCGTCCCGCCGACGTCAGCATCGGGGTCACGTTACGCAATCATTCGGCGGCCCCGGTGACCGGCACGCTCAAGTGCCGTTTCGGCGACGTCTCCTTCGAACAGCCTGCCGCCCTGGCGGCCGGGGCCACCCTGGATTTGACGTTCGATCCGTCCACGCATCCGGCGCTGAGAATTCGGAATCCCCGCCTCTGGTGGCCCAACGGCTACGGCGAGGCTGCCTTGTATGACGTGGAACTGTCCTTCGAGGTATCGCCGGGCGAAGTTTTCGACGCCAAGATCTTTAAAGCGGGACTCCGCCAGATTGTCGGCAGCCTGGAAGGCAATTCCTTACGGATGTGGATCAACGGCCGGCGTTTCATCCCCAAAGGCGGAAACTGGGGCTTCCCCGAATCCATGCTGCGCTACCGCGGCCGGGAGTACAACGCGGCCGTGCGCTATCACCGGGACATGCACTTCAACATAATCCGCAATTGGGTCGGACAGACCGGCGACGACGCTTTTTACGAGGCCTGCGACCGCTACGGCATCCTGATCATGCAGGACTTCTGGCTGGCCAATCCCTGGGATGGAGATGACCCGGGCAACGACGCCATGTTTATGGCCAACGCGGAGGATATGGTCCGCCGGATCCGAACCCACCCTTCCATCGGCTTATACTGCGGCCGCAACGAAGGGTATCCGCCCTTGCCGTTGGACAATGCTATCCGTAAGCTCCTGGCCGACTTGCATCCCGGCCTGCCTTACCTTTCCAGTTCGGCCGACGACGCCGCCAGCGGACACGGTCCTTACCGGGCCATGCCCCTGGAAAGCTATGCCGGCCCATATGCCCCGTCCAAGTTCCACACCGAGATGGGCATGCCCAATATCCCCACCATGGACAGCCTGCGGCTGATGATGCCGCCCTCCGGATGGTGGCCCCAGGGGCGCATGTGGGGCTTGCACGACTTTTGCCTGCAGGGCGCCCAGGGAGGCGGTTCTTACCTGGAGATGATCCGGAAGAGTTATGGTCCGGCCGCGAGCGCGGAAGAGTGGGTGACGCTGGCTCAATTCCACAACTACGATGGATACCGCGCCATGTTCGAGGCCCAGGGTGGGAGCCGGATGGGGCTGCTCATCTGGATGAGCCACCCCGCCTGGCCCTCCTTCGTCTGGCAGACTTACGATTATTACCTGGAGCCGACCGCGGCCTACTTCGGCGCCAAGAAAGCCTGCGAACCGTTGCACATCCAATGGAACGCCCATTCGGACCGCGTCGAAGTGGTCAACACCTGCGCGGGCGAAGCCAAGGGACTTATGGCCACGGCCCAGTTGCTAAACCTGGACGGCAGCCTGCAATGGGAAGAGATGGCGGCCGTCGACGCCGCGGAAGACAGCATGACGGATCCCATCTTCATCCGGCGTCCACCCTCCCTCTCGGCCGTCTATTTCATCCGTCTGAAACTCCAACGGGGTGAGGAGATCCTCTCCGAAAATCTCTACTGCCGCGGGTTGAAGGAAGAAGACACCCGGTTGCTGCGGGAGCTGCCCAAAGTAAAGCTGGAAGCGGCCACCACCCGGGAGCGCAAGGGCGACACCTGGACGCTCACCACCCGGCTGCGGAACGGATCTTCCGTCCCCGCTTTAATGGTCCGGGTGAAGGCGGTGCGGGAAACGAGCGGAGACCGCATCCTCCCGGCGCTTTACAGCGACAATTACATCACCCTCATGCCCGGCGAAGCGAGCACTTTGATTACGTGGCTCGATCACGCCGACACGCGCGGGGAAAAACCCCGGATCGTAGTGGAAGGTTTCAACACCCGGTAGAGACGGGATAGCCGTTACCCTCGGCGAATGCGCTCTTCAGGAGGGTGCCATGGCCACGGATTACGGAAAAATCGTCGAAGACCTGTTGGCTTTCTATGATTTTCGGGATAAAACAGTCGTTGCGGTCGGAGCGGGCGGCGGCCAATTGATCGAATACGGACGTCCGGCCCGGAAGGTTATCGCCGTCGATAACGACGCCCTGGCTCTGGGAAAGCTTCGTGAGAAATTGAAGGCGGCCGCGTTGGAAGACAAATTCACACCTGTCCTGTGCGATTTCAACCGCGCCGCGATGACCGGGGATGCGGTCCTTTTTGAGTTTTGCCTCCATGAATTGCCGGACGCGGCGGCCGCGCTGCGGCATGCCAAGTATCTGGCCCCGGACGTCGTCATTTTCGACCACGGCCCCGGCTCGGATTGGGCTTTCTTCACTTCCTAAGAAGACAAGGTGCGGATGAGCTGGCGGGCCGTCGAGGACTATCCCATCCGGAAAAGACAATCCTTCCGCGCGATTCACGCCTTTAAAACCTACGAGGAGCTCTTTCTGAAAGTCAAGAGCCAGGGGGACACGAGCCTTCGGCGCATCGAAAAATTCAAGAACGATACCGACATCGCCATTCCGCTGATTTATGAGATGGCGCTCATCTGACAGCCGATCAGACCTTATATCTCAATAAAGCCCCGATCTTGCCGTAGTGGTCGAGCTTGGAGGGCGGTGTGACGTGCTTGACCTGGGCGTTCTTGGCGACCGAGGCCTCGATCGCTTCGTCGACGATGTCGAGGACGGCGGACGTCGCCTTCTCGCAGACGGGACAGACCGTCTCTTCGACGTAGAGAAAACGGCAGGACGGGCAGAGACGGCCCTCCTTCGAGAAGTTGTGGCTGACGGCAAGGATCCGGACGTCCTCCTGGTTGATGTGGCGCAGGGTGTCCTTGATGCCCGAGCAGGCCCGGCCCCCTCTCTCGAGCTCGGCCACGAGCTTGCGAACGGTCTCTTCCTCGGAGCGTTGCTCGATCTCCTCCTCGATCTTGACGGCCTCCTTGAGGATCTCGGTCGGGGAATCCCCGGGCTTGGCTTTGATCCGGCCGGCCAGCCTCTCCTTGAGGTAGGCGTGGAGGAAGGGCTCGAGCTCCGAACAGCCTTTTTCCTCGCAGCCCAGCAGGAGTCCGTCGAAGCGGCTTTTCTTGAAAAGGTCAAAGGTCAGCTGGGCGGACTGTTTGAGGTGGTCGAGGACATGGGCTTCGATGTGGCGTTCGATCCGCTTGGCCTCGGTCCCTTCGAAACCTCCGACCTTGACCCGGCCCGGGACGTCGCTGACGAGCTCCTGGAGGGGCGCGATTTCATCCATGAAGACTTCGTACCATTTGGCCTCGCGCCGGTTGACCAGAAAGACGCAGAGACGCCGGCATTTTTCGAGAATGGCGACCAGGGGACGCACGTAGGGATTCTGGTCGAATAACAGGCGGTTCCGGGGGCCGTGGGGAAGCCCCAGGACTTCCCAGAGCTTTTTCTTGCTGCAGGAATAGACGGCCAGTCCGGGCTGGCTGTGGGCGGCCAGGCTCTGGGCGGCGAAAGCGGCGATCCGGTCCAGGTCCTCGAGGAGCGACTCTTTCCCGTCCTTGGGAAGGGCGAGGGCCTCGATCCGGGCGCGGCCGTCGGCCAGAAGGTTTTTGAAGGCCAGGCCGATTTCCTTTTTTGTGAATTTGCCCTTGTCGGTGTCGAGATAGAACGAGGTCGTCCAGAAGGGGACCCCCTTGAAACGAGACAAGGCCTCGATGGGGTCCCGACTCAGACGTTTCATGAAGCCTCCTTATGCCAGGGATTGACGGATGCGGGGTTGCTTGGCCGGGGATAAGGACGATCGAAAATCACTTACCTTTACGATAGAAGCGGGCTGAGGATTTGTCAAGCCCGGGCCGTCCGGCGGCCCCGGGAGCGGCCCTTTACACGGCCGGGGACTCTGGATATAATACATGGCCTTCCGATGCGGAAGTGGCGGAATTGGTAGACGCGTAAGCCTCAGGAGTTTATGGTCGAAAGACCGTGTGGGTTCGAGTCCCTCCTTCCGCACTCCCCGATTTACCCGACGATTAATCTCCGTCTTGCTTTTATCCCCGGGGGCGCGTAACGTAATAATGCCGGGAGGACCTCCCGGCCAAAGGAGTCCTTATGAGCGTTCCTCCGCCCCTTCTCCCTACCCGAGCCCGGCGCCGTCCCGGGGCGTTCGGATTCGGCCTGGCCGGCCTCGTCATCGTAGTCCTGGGCGCCTGCCGGATGTACAACCTGGAAAAGAAACTGGGGCCGGACGACGCGGATTTCTTCGCCCGCGTCAATTACATCATCACCTCCCAGGAGAGAAAGATTTTTCTCGAGCTCCCCGAGTCCGAACGGCCGGCCTTCAAGGAAGAGTTCTGGTAGCGCCGCGATCCCGACCCGGGGACCGAGGAGAACGAATTTAAGACCGCCTACTTTGTCCGGATGGACGAAGCCGACAAGCTCTTCATGGGAGAGGGTAAGTCCGGCTGGATGACGGACCGAGGCCGGATCTACATCCTGTTCGGCCCGCCCCAGGAGCGGATCGCCGATTCCCTCGGACGAAGCCAATACGGCCGCTGCAGCGAAGTTTGGTACTACGGCTCCTTCCCGGTCATCTTCAGCGATGCGAATTGCGCGGGGAGCTACATCCTGATCACGGTGAACCTCGAGCACCTCCATGACCTGAACCAGGCCCTGGCCTCGTTCCAGAAGACGTTCGACCAGGAGAAGGTCTTCTTCGATTTCCGCTGGAAAGTCGACAAGATCTCCGCTGGCCCCGATAAAGTCGAGGCCGCGGTCACGATCGAGACGCCCTATTCGGGCATTTGGTTCCAGTCGGTCGAAGGCCGTCTCCGGACGACCTTCGAAATACGGCTCGATCTCGTGGCGGAGTCGGGAGAGAGCGTCTGGGCCCTAGCCAAGGACGAGGAGGTCGTCCTCGACGAGGACAAGCTCAAGAACGTCAAGGGCCGGGACTACGTCCTTGTGCTTCCGGTCGTGGTGACGGACAAAGCCGCCCTCATCTCGGGCCGCATCGGCAAATTCAAGATCCGAGTCCGGAACCGGACCGGCGGCGAGGAAGTCAAAAAAGTCCTCGAAATCGCTTTCTAACTACCGCCGCGCCGGCTCAGAATCTCAAGCTAGAATCTCAAGCTGAGGCTGAACTTGAGGACCCGGGCGCCCGTCCGCGCGATGAACCTGTCATAGGACGGATCCAGGACCCGCGAGCCGGCCGCGTTGTTTTCGGCCTCCGGATACCAGAACCCGCCGTCGTTCCCGTTGAGGATGCTGGATTTGGCCGAGAGGAGGTTGAGGACGTCCATATAGACGCAGAGGCCGCCCAGCCCCCTGAGCGGAAGCTCTGTCTCGATGCGCAAGTCGAGCGTCTCCATGGCTGAATAATGCCTGTTCCCCGGCCGTTCAAGATAAACCTGGGCGAAGGGGCTGGCCACGCCGTGGGCTTCGGTCCAGTCGGCCGGCGGGATGACGGTCACGCTGCGGGCCCAGGGGGCGCCGCTGGTATGCATGAAGAAGAAGCTCAGGGTAAAGCCCAGCGGCAGGCGGGCGGTTCCCATCAGCTTGGCGACGATCGGACGATCCAGGTCCAGCCGGGAGTCGTCCGGCAGGTTCACGAACGAATTCGGATTGAGAGCGGCCAGGGTGAATCCGGAGTTGGCGGCCGCGCCCAGTCCGGCCGTTCCGGTCGCCTCGCTGAGGACGAGGGAACCCTGGAGCTGCCATCCCCGCGACATCCGTTTCTGGAAGGTCAGCTCGACGGCCCGGTATTTTCTCTTGAGCTCGGGAACGTTGGTCAGCCGCTCGAACAGAGCGGGCGCCGTCGAGGACCGGAAGTAGACGGTGACCGGCGTCTCGGGGTAGGGGCCGGTTCCGGGCACGACCGTCGAGAACGGCACCCACCAGCCCAAGGCCGGATCGGCCGCATACCAGTCCATGTTGCGATCCGGGTCGTAGAGGACGTTCCGGATGATGTTCGTCTTGGTCCGGGAGACGAGCCGGACGGCGATCGAGAAATCGGGGAGAACGTCTTGCTCGACGCCCAGCGTCCACTCCTCGGTTATCGGAGCCTTGAGCCCGGGGTTGATCCGCTTTCTATAATACTCGGGTTTGTAGATCCGGTAGTCGTCGGGGGTGAGGGCAAAGCTGTCGGTCGTCTCGACCAGCCCGTTCATGTTCTCGTCGTACCATTCGAACGCGTGGATCCCGTCCATCGGGAAAGGATTCGCGGCCGAGCCGTAGAGAAGCGTCAGCAATTCGGGGAGGCGGGCGTAGCCGGCTTTAAAAGCGGTCCGGCCGTTGCCGAGGACGTCGAGCGAAACCCCCAGGCGCGGAGACAGCGTGTTCCAATTGACCTGTCCGCTCCAGGGGGAGGATGAAAACGCCGCATAAGGATTGATGCCGGCGATGGGCTTGATGAGATCGTCCCCGATCTTGATGGAGACGTCGTTCCCGCTATCCGCCTTGGAGAAGGCGGGCATCCGGAGGTCGCTGTGGTCGAAGCGGAGTCCCAGGAAAAAGGTCAGCCGGTTCGCCACCGTCCAGGAATCCTGAAGGTAGGCGCTCAGCCTTCGGTACTCGCTCTTGATATATTGCGCCCCCCTCTGGGTGGGCGCGACATAAAAAGAGGCGAGGCCTTTCCCGACCGCAATCCCGGTCTTGGGCGAGACGGCCTGCCCGTAGAGATAGGGGCTTCCGTCGAGATAGGTCAGGAGAAGGTTGTTCCCTTTCCAGGAGTCGGAATCGCCGTTCATCTCTTCGTATTCGCCGCCCAGTTTGAGCTCGTGGTTGCCCCCCAGCGTCCGCTCCTGGAACCGCGTCAGATGAACGCCGCCCTGGAAGCGTTTCCGGCTGGTCCACTCGTTGATCCCGCCGCTGCCCCAGACATGACCCGTCCCGGCGTCACGGTACTGCGGACTCGCTTCGGCCCCGCCCCGGATCAGGAGGGGAGTCGTCTTCTGGTTGAAGGCGAGTCTGAAGTCGATCTCGGTGTTTTGATTGAGGGCGTAATTCAGGCTGCCCGAGGCCGCGTAGCCGGCCGCGTTATCGAGGATCCGCGTCCCTTCCCGGGTCATGTTCCAGGCCGGCGCCTGATCGGCGACGGGTTGATAGCGATCCCAGAGGCTGAACATGCCGCTGAAGCGAAAACCCATGAAGGAGAGGCTGGCCTTGAAAAAGGCCATGATTTCCCGGTTGTTCCAGTCGTATTCCCCGTGGGGTTTGCCTTGGGGGTCCAGCCATTCCTGGAAGGCCGTCGTTCTTGTGTTATAGAGGACCCGGGCGTTGGAGAAGAACCAGGCTCGGTCGGTCAGGATGGGCCCGCCCAGGGTGAACGATGCGTCCCAGAGTTTCTTGTCGAATACGGTCGAGGGGGCCGGGTCGGTCTCCCCCGCCCAGAGGTCCTTGACCAGGCGGTCGCTCGTATGAAATAACGCCAGGGAACCCGAGGTCGAGTTGCCTCCCGCCTTGGCGATGACCCGGATAGTCCCGCCGTCCGAATCCCCGTCCGCCGCGTGCTGGGCCGACGTTCCGACCTCGACCTCGTCCATGACGTCGAAATTGAGGTCGGGAGGGACGGCCATGCTCACGGGATCGTTGAGGACGGCCCCGTCCAGGGCATAGAGGCTGGAGCGGACCGAGGACCCGTTGACGGCCAACAGGGGATCCCCCGTCCCGTCCTCGGCGATGACGCCGGGCGCCGCCTGGACGACCCCGGCGAGTGTCCGGGGAAGGGGAAGATGGGCGAGCAAGTTCGCGTCCAGCCGGATCCCGTCCTTGATGGCTTTGAAATCGATCAGGGGAGAGGCGAGCGGCAGGATGACCTCTTCCTCGACGGGGCTCATCTCCAAAGTCAGGTCGAAAGTGACCGTTTGGCCCAGCCGGATTTGGACGTCCTTGATCGTGATCGTCTTGAAGCCGGGCATCTCGACCGAGAGCTTGTACCGTCCCGGCGGCAGGGCCCGGAAATGGAAGAGGCCCATATCGGATGTGATATAGACCTGGTTACCCAGCAGGGCCGGGGACGACACATAGACAAAGGCGCCCGGCAGGGCGTAGTCTTCTTTATCGGCGACCTTTCCCTCGATCGAGCCCGTGCCCACTTGGGCCGAGGCTTGGAACCAGAGACAAAGGACGCAACTCAACAGGATCAGACACCTCATCGTCGGCTTGGTCACATCGGCCTCCTTAGACCTTTACTGCGGCTGTTTTCGGCTCCTTGTATGTCCGTCTCTCGGGGAAAGGCACATCCATTATATTCGTTTTCATCACCGAATCAACCCCTTTCGCAGGAGGCCCTGCTCCAGAGGCTGGCAAAGCCCTGTCCCCTTCGCGGAATTTCATGGATGTTAGTCCGTGGAGCTTCAGGGAAACTTTGGCTCAAGCCTTGAGCTTGGCCAGGCGGGATCGGGCCCAGGAAGCGGCCCCGACGAGGCCGGCGTCATTCCCCAAGACGGCCTTCTCGATCGAACAGCAGGCGAACGAGGCCTTGAAACAACGGCGCCGGGCCTCGGCCACGGCCGGGTTCAGCAAGTACTCTCCGGTCGTCATGACGCCGCCGCCCAGCAGGATTTTCTCGGGATTCAGGAAATTGATGACGATGCCCAGCCCGATGCCCAGGTAGTAGCCGGCCTGGGCGAAGCTTTGCCGCGCGTCCGAATCGCCGACCTTGGCCCGGAGGTAGACCTCCTCGGCCGTGACGGATTCGGTCCGGCCGCTGAAGGCAAGGTAATTCTTGATGACCTTGGGGGCGGAGGTTTCGGTCTCGAGACAGCCCCGCACGCCGCAGTTGCAGGTTTCGCCCTCGGGATTGACGACGACGTGCCCCAACTCGCCGGCGAACCCGCAGGCGCCCATCCACAGCTCGCCGTCGAGGATGATCCCGGAGCCGATCCCGGTCCCGACGGTCAGGAGAACGAGGCTCCCCGCTCTCCGTCCGGCCCCGAAGGCCCATTCGCCGTAGGCGGCCAGGTTGGCGTCGTTGTTGACCCAATGCGGGGCGTCGATGGCCTTGGCCAGGGCGGGGGCCAGGTCGAACTCGTCGAGGCCTGCGGAGTTGGGGGATTGGAGGACCCGCCGGTCCTTAAGGCTGTATATCCCGGGAAAGCCGAGGCCGGCCGCCGCGACGGGAGCGCCTCCCTTGGCCTTCAGCTCGATCCAAACGGACCGGATGAGCTCGATCAGGCCGGCGATCGTAACCGGAGTAGGCGTCTTGTCTTTGAAAACGACGGTTCCCTCGTCGTCGATGAGCCCGTATTTGAGCTGGGTCCCGCCCAAGTCGAAGCCGGCGTAGAGGACTCGGCTCATCGCTTCCTTCCGATGACGGCGTAATGGGCCGGGGCGTAGAGGAGGCCGTTGAGCCGGTCGATATTCCTATTCAGGATCGAGGTTTTTTCGTCCGCGCCGGGAAGCGTCTGGAGACGTTCGGCTTCGATCGGTTCGGACAGGAGGACCTCGATTTCCTTGAATCCGGCGGATTCGACAAGATATTGAAGGGCTTGAGGATGGAGCGGCTTGTGGTGGGTCAGGTCCAGAAAATAGACCTGGACCAGGGCGAAGACGGAGGTCGGATTGACCGTTTCGAGGACGATCGTCCCGCCCGGTTTGAGCTTGGCGAAGGAAAGCCCGAGCATTCGTTCCAGGTAGGGAGGCGGCAGATGCTCGACGACCTGGGAGGAGAAGATGCCGGACAGGCTTCCCTCGCCGACCTCCGCCATTTTTTCCAGGATGTCCCCCTCGACGCAGCGGAGGCCTTTATCCCGGCAGACGGCGGCCATCTGGCCG